>NZ_JBEXDB010000013.1:0-251568 GCF_040605575.1 Streptomyces sp. NPDC005566
CCGCGTTCGCCCCCGGTCCCAGGCCCACCGTGCCGAAACCGCGCGGCACCTCCCACTGCCAGGAACGCGTCGCGTGCCGGACCCGGGCGGATTGCCCGGGGACCCCCCACATGTGGAGAGGACGGAGCGTTTCCGCTCGTCACCCTGGTGAAGCAGCAGCCGTGGTCGGCCGGATCAGCGCTCGATGTCGCCGCTGATGAACTTCTCGACGTTCTCGCGGGCCTCGTCGTCGAAGTACTGGACCGGCGGAGACTTCATGAAGTACGAGGAAGCCGAGAGGATCGGGCCACCGATGCCGCGGTCCAGGGCGATCTTCGCTGCGCGCACGGCATCGATGATGACACCGGCGGAGTTCGGGGAGTCCCAGACCTCGAGCTTGTACTCCAGGTTCAGCGGAACGTCGCCGAAGGCACGGCCCTCGAGGCGCACGTATGCCCACTTGCGGTCGTCCAGCCAGGCCACGTAGTCCGAGGGGCCGATGTGGACGTTGTCCGCACCGAGCTCGCGGTCACGGATCTGCGAGGTGACGGCCTGCGTCTTCGAGATCTTCTTGGACTCGAGGCGCTCACGCTCGAGCATGTTCTTGAAGTCCATGTTGCCGCCGACGTTCAGCTGCATCGTGCGGTCCAGGACGACGCCCCGGTCCTCGAAGAGCTTCGCCATCACACGGTGCGTGATGGTGGCGCCGACCTGGGACTTGATGTCGTCGCCGACGATCGGGACACCGGCCTCGGTGAACTTGTCCGCCCACTCCTTGGTGCCGGCGATGAACACCGGGAGAGCGTTGACGAACGCGACCTTGGCGTCGATGGCGCACTGCGCGTAGAACTTCGCAGCGACCTCGGAGCCGACGGGCAGGTAGCAGACGAGGACGTCGACCTGCTTGTCCTTGAGGATCTGGACGATGTCGACCGGGGCCTCGGCGGACTCCTCGATCGTCTCGCGGTAGTACTTGCCCAGACCGTCGTGGGTGTGGCCACGCTGAACCGTCACGCCGGTGTTCGGCACGTCGGCGATCTTGATGGTGTTGTTCTCGCTGGCGCCGATGGCGTCCGCGAGGTCGAGGCCGACCTTCTTCGCGTCGACGTCGAAGGCGGCGACGAACTCGACGTCGCTCACGTGGTACTCGCCGAACTGAACGTGCATCAGACCGGGCACCTTGCCGGCCGGATCGGCGTCCTTGTAGTACTCGACGCCCTGCACCAGCGAGGCGGCGCAGTTGCCCACGCCGACGATGGCTACGCGAACCGAACCCATGCCGATTGCTCCCTGTGTTCTCGGTGTTCCCCGTGGAACCTTGCGGATCTGCGGGGACTTCACTTGGTGTCGTCGGACGGATCCGGCCGGGTGTTGTCCCGGTGCCGGGGCAGGCCGCCCGTCTCTCCTGATGTGTCGTGCTGAGCAGAGCCCTCGGGCGAGGATCGTCGCTGATCCCGTCCCGACCGCTCGCTCTCGATGAGCTCGTTCAGCCAGCGCACTTCGCGCTCCACGGACTCCATGCCGTGTCGCTGCAGCTCAAGTGTGTAGTCGTCGAGTCGTTCGCGGGTGCGGGCAAGGGAGGCGCGCATCTTCTCGAGGCGTTCCTCGAGCCTGCTGCGGCGTCCTTCGAGCACACGCATCCGTACATCGCGCTCCGTCTGCCCGAAGAAGGCGAAGCGAGCGGCGAAGTGCTCGTCCTCCCACGAGTCCGGGCCGGTGTGCGAGAGCAGCTCCTCGAAGTGCTCCTTACCTTCTGCCGTCAACCGGTAGACGATTTTGGCGCGGCGGCCCGTGAGCGAGGACGTGGGAGCGACCCCACGGCCGGCGACCGGCGGAAGATCCGGAGTACTTCCCGGCTCCTCGATCAACCAGCCGCTGGCAACCAGCGTCTTGAGACAGGGGTAGAGCGTGCCGTAGCTGAAGGCGCGGAAGATCCCCAACGACGTGTTGAGACGCTTGCGCAGCTCGTACCCGTGCATCGGGGACTCGCGGAGCAGGCCGAGGACGGCGAATTCGAGGATGCCTGAGCGTCTGCTCACCTTCGCCTCCTTCCTCTCCGAGTGCTCCCGCGGAGCCCTTGGGCCCACCTTATGCCGTGCTGATGTATCGACTCGATACATCAGCACGATAGATCGGCGCGTGGTGTTCGACAAGGGGAGGGTTCGTGAGCGGCGTCACATCGACAATTCCTAGGGAGTGACTTGCGTTATTTGGGGTGAAGTTCGGCTCTAGGGGTTTTTGACCCTGCGTAGTCTGTGCGGCATGCAGACCACCGGGAACCGTGTGACGCCGCCATGCGTCAGTCATCGCGGACTGCCGGATGTAGCGCGGATGAGCCTTCCGCAGGGCTCGTCCGTAATTCGGGGGGACCGGATCTCAACTGCCGCTTCCAGGCGCTCTTGCCTGCCCGAGGAGTAGTCGTTCGATGAGCGAGCACCGTCGCAAAACGCCGCAACCGCAAGGTGGAGGGCGTGCCGCGGCCAGACGAGCCGCCCAACAGCCTGCCGGACGTCGTAGTGAGTCGTCACGCAGAGCAACGTCAGCATCACCTTCCGACGCCTACGGCGAGGAAGCCTCCTACAGCGGCCGGGCCGAGGCCCGTCGCGCTGCCCAGCGCGGCGGCGGTGGCAGACGGCGCGGAGCCGGCGACACCGGTGGTCCCGAAGGCCGTGGCCGGGGACGGGCCGACGCCCGGTCCGGCAAGAAGCGGCTCATCGACTACCCGCGGGCCGGAAAGTACGGCGCACGCCGCTGGGTGCCGTCATGGAAGCTCGTCTCCGGTCTGACCCTGAGCTTCTTCGGGCTCATGATGGGCGCGGCCGGCATCGCGTACGCGCTGGTGGTACCGCCGAACATCCAAGACACCGCCAAGGCGCAGAACAACGTCTACTACTGGGCCGACGACACCCCGATGGTCGCCACCGGCGGTTCCGTCAACCGCCAGTCGATCGGTTACGCGCAGATCCCCGTAGCGATGCGCAACGCCGTCATCTCCGCGGAGAACAAGTCGTTCGAGAAGGACAGGGGCATCGACCCCATGGGTATCGGACGCGCTGTCTACAACATGGCCCGGGGCGGTGAGACCCAGGGCGGATCGACGATCACCCAGCAGTACGTGAAGAACTCCATGCTCTCTCAGGACCAGACCTTGAGCCGGAAGGTCAAGGAACTCTTCATCACGCTCAAGGTCGGCGAGACGGAGAGCAAGAAGACGGTCATGGAGGGGTACCTCAACGTCTCCTACTACGGGCGAGGTGCGTCGGGGCTCCAGGCGGCGGCACGGGCGTACTACGACAAGGACGCCACCGATCTGGACCCGAGCGAATGCGCCTTCTTGGCGACCCTGCTCAAGGGGGCCACCTACTTCGACCCGGAGGGCGCCCCCGATATCGACCCGGCAGAGGCCACCAAGGCGAAGAACACGGAGCGCGCGAAGGAGCGCTGGAAGTGGATCCTCGACGAGGAGGTCAAGGACGGCCGGATGAGCCAGGCGGAACGTGCCAAGTACAAGACGTTCCCCATGCCGAAGGTGCCGACGAAGGACGCGAAGCTGGGTGGCCAGACGGGTTACCTGGTGGACCTCGCGACCAAGTACTTCCTCGCGCACAACGAGCGGAACATCACCGAGCGACAGCTGGCGCAGGGTGGGTACGAGATCCACACGACCTTCGACGAGAAGAAGGTCAAGCAGCTCGAGAAGTCGATCAAGAAGGTGTACACCGACAAGATCGACGTGAAGGCGCGCCCTGAGCTGGATTCGCACGTTCAGTTCGGCGGTGCGTCGGTGGACACCAAGACGGGCGCGATCGTCGCCACCTACGGCGGCCAGAACGCGACGGAGCACTACACGAACAACGCCGACGCGACGGGCGCTCAGGTCGGTTCGACGTTCAAGCCGTTCGTGCTGGCAGCAGCCATGCAGTACGGGAAGCGCGACCCGGAACTCGGCCCGGACCAGAGCTCCTCGGAACGCACCCTGGTTTCGCCGAAGAGTGTCTACAACGGCGACAACAAGCTGAAGATCAAGAAGTACAACGGCGAGGTCTGGCGGAACGCGAAGGGCGGTGAGTGGCTCCAGACCAACGACGGACACCACAATTACGGGCCCATCGACCTGCGAACCGCCATGCAGGAGTCCGCCAACTCCCCCTATGTTCAGCTCGGCATGGATGTCGGTACGGACAAGGTGAAGGAAGCCGCGCTCGCCGCGGGACTGCGCGACGACGACTACATGGCGGACGCGAAAGTCCCCTCGTACTCCATCGGCACGTCCTCTCCGAGCGCCATCCGGATGGCCGGCGCGTACGCCACCTTCGCCACCAGTGGCCAGCAGCGCGAGCCCTTTTCGGTCACCGAGGTCAAGCACAAGGGCCAGGTCATCTACCAGCACAAGACGGTGTCCAAGCCGGCCTTCCCCAGCATCATCGCGGACAACGTCACCGACGTCCTGAAGAACGTCGTCGAGAAGGGGACGGGAACACCTGCCCAGCTCCCCGGTCGGGACGTGGCCGGGAAGACGGGAACCACGGACGGCAACAAGTCGGCCTGGTTCGTCGGCTACACCCCGCAGCTGTCGACCGCCGTGAGCATGTTCCGGCTGGACGACAACGAGAAGAACAAGAACCGCGAGTTCCTGAAGATGTTCGGCACGGGCGGTGAGGAGAAGATCCACGGCGCCTCGTTCCCCGCGCAGATCTGGCACGACTACATGGCAGTGGCGATGAAGGGCGAGGACGTCAAGAACTTCCCGGAGCCGCAGCCGTACGGCGAGACCCTCTACGGCGGCGGCGCCGCGAGCCCCACCCCGACGCCCAGCCCGACGCCTTCCCAGACGCCGTCCAGTGAACCGTCGAGTCCGTCGCCCACCCCGTCCTCGCCGTCCCCCACACCCAGCAACTCGTGCGGAACGTTCGACTGGGACTGCAACAACGGTGGCACCGACACAGGCACCACCGATGGCGGGGACAACAGCGGCACGACCGACGGCAACACCAATACCGGCACGACCGACGGCGGGACCGATACCGGTACGACCGACGGAACAACGGACGGTTCGAACGGCAACGGGAACGGGAACAACACGTCCGGCGGGTTCTTCGGCGGAGGCGGATAGCGGCCCCGCTCGCCTGACCCCCGACGCGTGACCGTCGGCCGAGCGTGACGAGGGCCGCCCGCACCTGCCAGGTGCCGGCGGCCCTCTCCCCGTCCCGGGGGCGGCACGCCCCCGCCCACAGCGCCGTACGGCAGGATGTGCGGCATGCCAAGCGCAGAAGACACGAGCGTGCACCAGGAGCGGCCCGTCGTTCGGCCCACGCAACAGGACGAGATCGCAGCGGCGGGCAGCGAGCTGATCGGTGGACCGGTGGGCCGCTGGGCACGGATCGGGACCGGTCCGCTCACGCCGGTCCGCGTCATCGTGCTCGTGGCGATCGGAATGTTCGCGCTCGGCATGGTGCAGAAACTGCCCTGCTACGACTGGGCATGGTTCCGCGGCACCAGCTCGCAGTACACGCACGCGTGCTACTCCGACATCCCGCACCTCTACCTCGGACGCGGCTTCGCCGACGGCCTCGTGCCGTACTTCGACCGGCTCAGCGGCGACATGGAGTACCTCGAGTACCCCGTTCTCACGGGCCTGTTCATGCAGGTCGCGTCCTGGCTGACGCTGACGCCCGCCGGCGATCCCGTGCAGCAGCGCGAGCAGATGTACTGGATGGTCAACGCGGGCATGCTGATGATCTGCGCCGTGATCATGGCCGTGTGCGTCGCGCGGACGCACCGGCGCCGCCCGTGGGACGGCCTGCTGGTCGCCCTCGCACCGGCCCTCGCGCTCACCGCGACGATCAACTGGGATCTGCTCGCCGTGGCACTGACGGCCGCCGCCATGCTCATGTGGTCCCGTGGACGGGCACTCGCCTTCGGCATCCTCATCGGCCTGGCCACGGCCGCCAAGCTCTATCCCGTGCTGCTTCTGGGGCCGCTCCTCGTGCTGTGCTGGCGGGCCGGGAAATGGCGTGAGTTCGGGTCGGCGATGTTCGGCGCGGCGGCGGCCTGGCTGCTGGTGAACCTTCCCGTCATGGCGTACGCCCCCGAGGGGTGGAAGAAGTTCTACACGTTCAGCCAGGAACGGCAGATCGACTACGGCTCGTTCTGGCTGATCATCACCCAGCGCACCGGCAGGCCCATCGACGTGGACACCGTGAACACGGCTTCGGTGCTGCTGATGATCGTGCTGTGCGCGGGGATCGCAGGGCTGGCGCTGACCGCCCGGCGCAGGCCCCGGTTCGCTCAGCTCGCGTTTCTCGTGGTCGCCGCCTTCATCCTCACGAACAAGGTCTACTCACCGCAGTACGTGCTCTGGCTGATCCCGCTGGCGGTGCTGGCCAGGCCGCGCTGGCGGGACTTCCTCGTCTGGCAGGCGTGCGAGGTCATGTACTTCCTGGGTATCTGGCTGTACCTCGCGTACACGACGAGCGGCGACAAGCACCAGGGGCTGCCGCAGGAGGGCTATCAGATCGCGATCGCCCTGCATCTCCTCGGAACGCTGTACCTGTGCGCCATCGTGGTCCGCGACATCCTCCTGCCGGAGCGCGACACCGTGCGGCGCGACGGGTCGGACGATCCTTCGGGCGGGGTGCTCGACGGGGCTCCGGACGCGGTCGCGTTCGGGCAGGCGGTGCACCATCACGGCCGGCACGCGGCACCCGCGGCCGAAGGACCGCGGGTGGAGTGGGGCACGACGGGCGGAGCAGCCGACTGAGGGGCTGCCGGAACCGCTGGCCCGGGTCCTCCGGGCGAAGGACCCCTAGCGGTCCACGAGACGGTCGAACTGGGTGGTCGTGTGGCGCAGATGGGCCACCAGTTCGTCACCGACCCGCGGCTCCTGGGCGTCCGAAGGCACGAACAGGATGGACACCTGCATGTGCGGCGGTTCGGCGAACCAGCGCTGCTTGCCCGCCCACACGAACGGCGACAGATTGCGGTTGACCGTGGCCAGCCCGGCCCGGGCGACACCCTTCGCGCGCGGCATCACGCCGTGCAGGGCCTTGGGAGCCTCCAGGCCGACGCCGTGGGACGTACCGCCGGCAACGACCACCAGCCAGCCGTCCGAGGCGGCCTTTTGCTGGCGGTAGCCGAACCGGTCCCCCTTGACGACGCGGGTGACGTCGAGCACGGCGCCGCGGTACTCCGTCGCCTCGTGGTCGCCGAGCCAGAGGCGCGTGCCGATGCGTGCGCGGAAGCGGGTCTGGGGGAACTGCTGCTGCAGCCGGGCCAGTTCCTCGGCCCGCAGGTGACTGACGAACATGGTGTGCAGAGGCAGTCGGGCCGCACGCAGGCGGTCCATCCAGCCGATGACCTCCTCGACGGCGTCCGAACCGTCCGTACGGTCCAGCGGAAGGTGCAGGGCGAAGCCTTCGAGTCGTACGTCCTCGATGGCCGCGTGCAGCTGCCCCAGCTCCTCCTCCTTCACCCCGTGGCGCTTCATCGAGCTCATGCACTCGATCACGACCCGGGCACCGACCAAGGCGTGCACACCGTCCACCGATGAGACCGAACGGATGACACGGTCCGGCAGCGGCACGGGCTCCTCGCCCCGCCTGAAGGGCGTGAGGACGAGCAGGTCGCCGCTGAACCAGTCCTTGATACGGGCGGCTTCGTACGTGGTTCCGACAGCGAGCGTGTCGGAACCGAAACGGATTGCCTCGTCGGCGAGCCGCTCGTGTCCGAATCCGTAGCCGTTGCCCTTGCAGACAGGAACGAGTCCGGGGAACTGGTCGAGCACGGACTTCTGGTGCGCCCGCCAGCGCGCGGTGTCGACGTAGAGGGAGAGCGCCATGGCCGGCCCGGAACCTTTCTGGTGGCTGCGGTGTATCAGAGGTATGCGGAGCTTGGTGGAGTGCCTTCGGGCAGTGTCAGCGGCGCGACATGTACATATCGAGCGCCTTGTGCAGCAACTTGTTGAGGGGGAAATCCCATTCGCCGACGTACTCGACGGCCTCGCCACCGGTGCCGACCTTGAATTGGATCAGGCCGAAGAGGTGGTCGGTCTCATCGAGCGAGTCGCTGATGCCGCGCAGGTCGTAGACGGTCGCGCCCATCGCGTAGGAGTCGCGGAGCATCCGCCACTGCATCGCGTTCGAGGGCCGGACCTCCCGCCCGATGTTGTCGGACGCGCCGTAGGAGTACCAGACGTGCCCGCCCACCACGAGCATCGTGGCGGCGGAAAGATTGACGCCGTTGTGCCGGGCGAAGTACAGCCGCATGCGGTTCGGGTCCTCGGAGTTGAGTACCGTCCACATGCGCTGGAAATACGACAGAGGGCGCGGCCGGAAGTGGTCACGCACTGCCGTGATCTCGTACAGCCGCTGCCACTCGGCGAGGTCCTCGTAGCCGCCCTGGACGACTTCGACGCCTGCCTTGTCGGCCTTCTTGATGTTGCGCCGCCAGAGCTGGTTGAAGCCCTTGAGGACATCTTCCAGAGAGCGGTTGGCCAGCGGTACCTGGAAGACGTAGCGAGGCTGGACGTCACCGAAGCCGGCGCCGCCGTCCTCGCCCTGCTGCCAGCCCATCTTGCGCAGACGGTCCGAGACCTCGAAAGCACGAGGCTCGATGTGGGTGGCCTCGACGTCGCGCAGGCGCTTCACATCCGGATCCTGGATACCGGACTTGATGGCGGCCGAGTCCCAGCGCCGGATGACGACGGGCGGGCCCATCTTCACGGAGAAGGCGCCCTGCTGCTTCAGGTGGGCGAGCATCGGCTGGAGCCAGTCGTCCAGGTTCGGGGCGTACCAGTTGATGACCGGGCCCTCGGGAAGGTAGGCCAGATAGCGCTTGATCTTGGGCAGCTGGCGGTACAGCACGAGGCCGGCGCCGACCATCTCGCCGTTCTTGTCGAACCATCCCAGGTTCTCCGAGCGCCATTCGGTTTTCACATCCGCCCACGCCGGGACCTGGCAGTGACTGGCCGAAGGCAGGTTCTGGACGTACGCCAGATGCTGCTCTCGGCTGATGGTCCTCAGGGTCAGGCTCATGCGGGGCGCTCCTCGGCAGGTGTGTCCCCATCGGTCAGGGGCTCCGGCTCTCGCGCCGAAGCCTACTGTGACCGAGGAGTGCCCCGTCTGGACCCCGGGCGACCGGGAATGGCGCCCGGGGGGCACCCTCAGCTGATCACGCCGCCGAAGAGGCCGCCATGGGCCATGCCGAGGAAGAACCCGATCGCGGACGCGCCCAGACCCAGGATCAACGGGAACCTCTCACGCGTGGTCACTGAGACGTACTGTCCGTATGCGCCGGTCAGGATCCCGATCAGCCCGGCCCACGAGCTGATCAGATGCAGGTGGTGGAACATCGCCGTCACGAAGGCGAGAGCGCCGAGGACCAGAGTCACCGCCACCAGGGCGTCCTGGAGGGGATGAGATCTGCCGTCCGTGGCGAAGAGGGAAACGGGCGGGCGGGGACGGGGTCGCATTGTCTGTGCCATGGAGAACCTCCTGGCCGGCAGGCGGTGCACTGTAGCGCCGCTCACAACCGATGTGTACAGATTGCGTCTCCTCGGCACCGGATTTCAACCGGAAGCCTGTCTGCGGGTACTCTGTACGGTCTGCACCGGTGTCTGCCCTGAGCCAGCACAGCAGCTCCCTCGGATTTCGACGATGGGCGTTGTCAGTGGCGGCTGTTTTACTCGGAGACACTGTTGCTTACGCATCACGACCCTCCTGCCACGGAACGACCGTGGCCGCTGAGTCCAAAGGAGGTGGGTTCCACATGCGTCACTACGAGGTGATGGTCATCCTCGACCCCGATCTCGAGGAGCGAGCAGTCTCCCCGTTGATCGAGAACTTCCTCTCCGTTGTCCGTGAGGGCAATGGAAAGGTTGAGAAGGTCGACACCTGGGGCCGTCGTCGTCTCTCTTACGAGATCAAGAAGAAGCCTGAGGGCATCTACTCGGTCATCGACCTGCAGGCCGAGCCTGCAGTCGTCAAGGAGCTCGACCGACAGATGAACCTGAACGAGTCGGTCCTCCGGACCAAGGTCCTCCGCCCCGAGACCCACTGAGCTTCTAGCTCAGTGGTCATCGGGTTCGAGTAGCAGCAAGCAGCCAGAAGCAATCCCCGCCGAGAGGTTCACCCATGGCAGGCGAGACCGTCATCACGGTCGTCGGCAATCTCGTCGACGACCCCGAGCTGCGCTTCACCCCGTCCGGTGCGGCGGTCGCGAAGTTCCGTGTCGCGTCCACTCCCCGCATCTTCGACCGGCAGACCAATGAGTGGAAGGACGGCGAAGGCCTGTTCCTCACCTGCTCGGTCTGGCGTCAGGCGGCGGAGAACGTCGCGGAGTCGCTCCAGCGAGGCATGCGCGTCGTCGTGCAGGGCCGGCTGAAGCAGCGGTCCTACGAGGACCGTGAGGGCGTCAAGCGCACGGTCTACGAGCTGGACGTCGAGGAAGTCGGCCCCAGTCTCAAGAACGCCACGGCCAAGGTCACCAAGACCACTGGTCGCGGTGGTCAGGGCGGCGGCCAGGGTGGATACGGCGGCGGTGGCCAGCAGGGCGGCGGCAACTGGGGCGGCGGTTCCGGTGGCGGCGGCCAGCAGGGCGGCGGCGGTGCTCCCGCCGACGACCCGTGGGCCACCAGCGCGCCGGCCGGCGGCCAGTCGGCCGGGGGCCAGCAGGGCGGCGGGGGTGGCTGGGGCGGAAGCTCCGGCGGTTCCGGCGGCGGCTACTCGGACGAGCCTCCCTTCTAGGGCTGCTCGTACCCCCACTTCTTGATCACACAGGAGAAACACAATGGCGAAGCCGCCTGTGCGCAAGCCTAAGAAGAAGGTCTGCGCATTCTGCAAGGACAAGACCCAGTACGTGGACTACAAGGACACGAACATGCTGCGGAAGTTCATTTCCGACCGTGGCAAGATCCGTGCCCGCCGCGTCACCGGCAACTGCACTCAGCACCAGCGTGACGTCGCCACGGCAGTCAAGAACAGCCGTGAGATGGCGCTGCTGCCCTACACGTCCACCGCGCGATAAGGGAAGGGTGACCGAATCATGAAGATCATCCTCACCCACGAGGTCACTGGCCTCGGTGCTGCCGGCGACGTCGTGGACGTCAAGGACGGGTACGCCCGTAACTACCTGGTTCCGCGGGGCTTTGCCATCCGCTGGACCAAGGGCGGCGAGAAGGACGTGGCGCAGATCCGCCGCGCCCGCAAGATCCACGAGATCTCGACGATCGAGCAGGCCAACGAGATCAAGGCCAAGCTCGAGGCCGTGAAGGTCCGTCTGGCTGTTCGCTCCGGCGACGCCGGCCGTCTCTTCGGCTCCGTCACCCCGGCCGACATCGCCACGGCGATCAAGTCTGCCGGTGGTCCGGACGTCGACAAGCGTCGCGTCGAGCTCGGCTCGCCGATCAAGACGCTCGGCGGATACCAGGTGTCCGTCCGTCTGCACCCCGAGGTTGCCGCGAAGCTCGGTATCGAGGTCGTTGCTGCCTAAGGGCACAGCTCAGCTGAGCTAGGTGAAGGGCCGCACCCTGAGGGTGCGGCCCTTCGTCGTTTCACGTGAAACAGCAGGGGTCTGCGATCGACCCAACCGAGCGGAGCGAGGCTGTCGCCAGCTCCAGCTCCAGCTCCAGCTCCAGCTCCAGCTCCAGCATCTGCTCCTGCGCCTGTGCCTGGGCCTGGGCTCTGATCCGGTCCAGCTCAGCGCGTGGCGCCGGTGACGATCCACCGGCCCGAGCGGGTCCGGATCCAGAGCGTCACCAGCCGGACCGCCATCATCAGCGTCATCGCCCACCAGAGAGCCGTGAGGCCTCCTCCGAAGGTAGGGACCAGAAGGGCGACCGGAGCGAAGACGGCCAGGGTCACGAGCATGGCCCAGGCCAGATAGCAGCCGTCGCCGGCTCCCATCAGCACTCCGTCCAGGACGAAGACCACGCCGGCGATCGGCTGGGAGACCGCCAGGACCAGCAGGGCGGGCAGCAGGGCATCCTGCACGGACTCGTCACCGGTGAAGAGCGGGAGGAACAGAGGTCGTGCCAGCACGATCAGTACTCCCAGGACCACCCCGGATGCGATACCCCACTGGACCATGCGGCGGCAGGCTTCCCGTGCGCCCTTGGCATCGTTCGCTCCCAGGTAGCGGCCGATGATGGCCTGACCCGCGATGGCGATGGCGTCGAGCGCAAAGGCCGTGAGGCTCCAGAGCGAGAGGATGATCTGGTGCGCGGCTATGTCCGTGTCGCCCAGCCGGGCGGCGACAGCAGTGGCGATCATGAGGACCGAGCGCAGCGAAAGCGTACGGACCAGCAGGGGGACACCCGCCTGTGCGCTGGCCCTGATGCCCGCGGCGTCGGGGCGCAGCGAGGCGCCATGTCGACGGGCCCCGCGCACCACGACGATCAGATAGGCGAGGGCCATTCCCACCTGGGCGATCACAGTTCCCCAGGCGGACCCGGCGATCCCGAGGCCGGCTCCGTAGACCAGGACCACGTTGAGCACGCCGTTGGTGGTGAAACCGCCGATGGCGACGTAGAGCGGCGTACGGGTGTCCTGCAGGCCGCGCAGGACGCCGGTCGCGGCGAGCACGACGAGCATGGCCGGAATCCCGAGGCTGGAGATCCGCAGATACGTGGTGGCGTAGGGAGCGGCGGTGTCCGATGCGCCGAAAGCCTCGACCAGCCAGGGGGCCGACGGGATTGCAACGGCGACGACGACGGCGCCGAGCAGCAGGGCGAGCCAGATGCCGTCCATGCCCTGGCGGATCGCGGAGGGCAGATCTCCCGCGCCGACCCGGCGGGCGACCGCCGCCGTGGTGGCGTAGGCGAGGAAGACGAAGATGCTCACGGCAGTCGTCAGCAGGGCCGCTGCGACTCCCAGGCCGGCGAGCTGGGAGGTGCCGAGGTGACCGACGATGGCGCTGTCGACGATGACGAAGAGCGGCTCGGCAACGAGCGCGCCGAAGGCCGGAACGGCCAGTGCGATGATCTCGCGGTCGTGTCTGCGGCGACTGGATCGTCGGGTCGTGGGGGCCTGGGTCATGAGGGCTAATCTAATCTTCCACAGGTAAGAGATGCAATGCGATAGCGGTCCTTACTTTAGGTCGAGTCCGGGGTTCGCTGGTGCGCGGTTTGCAGTGATCTTGCGCTGAGAAGAAAAGTTTTTCTCCCCCACAGCCGGTGGATGGAGAAATCGCAGGTCAGGCCCACCCTGATGGGGCCGGTATGAGTTTGTCCACAGTGCTGTCCCCCGGTCCGTGCACAGGTTCCGTGGAGTTCTCCACAGCATCTGGTCCGTCGTCCACATGCCCTGTGGATAACCAGATTGGCTGACGGTGCGGACCGGCCTACCGTGGGGCGGCGCCCGCACTCCGTTCCGGCTTGGAAGTCCGCAGAACTTGACGCGCCGGAACCGGAGTCGGGCGTCTTGTTTGTCGGTGCCGTGCCGTAAGAAAGAGTGGCAGGGCTAGGTCCGCGAAGCGGACGGGAGGAGGTGGCCCGGTGAGCATTCCCGAGCCTTTGGACGATCCCTGGGCCGACGTCGGTCCCAGTGACCGTCTGCCCGTTTCCCGTCAGCGCCGCGGTGAGGGCAAGGGGCGGGACGAGCAGCACGACCGGGGGCGTGAGAGCGGCTGGGACGGTGGCTCGTCCGGGTTCGAGCGCGTGCCTCCGCAGGACCTCGACGCGGAGCAGTCCGTGCTCGGCGGCATGCTGCTGTCCAAGGACGCCATCGCCGACGTCGTGGAGATCATCAAGGGCCACGACTTCTACCGTCCCGCCCACGAAACCGTCTACACGGCGATCCTCGACCTCTACGCCAAGGGCGAGCCGGCTGACCCGATCACCGTGGCTGCCGAGCTGGTCAAGCGCGGCGAGATCACCAAGGTCGGCGGAGCCCCGTACCTGCACACGCTGGTCCAGTCCGTGCCGACGGCCGCCAACGCCTCGTACTACGCGGAGATCGTCCACGAGCGGGCCGTGCTACGGCGTCTCGTCGAGGCGGGTACGAAGATCACGCAGATGGGATACGCCGCCGACGGAGACGTCGACGAGATCGTCAACTCTGCCCAGGCCGAGATCTACGCCGTCACCGAGCAGCGCACCAGTGAGGACTACCTGCCACTCGGCGACATCATGGAGGGTGCCCTCGACGAGATCGAGGCGATCGGGTCACGCAGCGGCGAGATGACCGGTGTGCCGACCGGATTCACCGATCTGGACTCCCTGACGAACGGCCTGCACCCCGGCCAGATGATCGTCATCGCGGCGCGCCCCGCCATGGGAAAGTCCACGCTCGCTCTGGACTTCGCCCGCGCATGCTCGATCAAGAGCAATCTGCCGAGCGTGATCTTCTCCCTGGAGATGGGGCGCAACGAGATCGCGATGCGCCTGCTGTCCGCCGAGGCGCGGGTGGCGCTCCATCACATGCGCTCCGGCACGATGACCGACGAGGACTGGACCAGGCTGGCCCGACGGATGCCGGACGTCTCGGCAGCTCCGCTCTACATCGACGATTCGCCGAACCTCTCGATGATGGAGATCCGGGCGAAATGCCGTCGTCTGAAGCAGCGAAACGATCTCAAGCTCGTCGTCATCGACTACCTGCAGCTGATGCAGTCCGGCGGTGCCAAGCGTGCCGAGAGCCGTCAGCAGGAGGTCTCGGACATGTCCCGAAACCTCAAGCTCCTCGCCAAGGAGCTGGAGCTACCGGTCATCGCGCTCTCCCAGCTGAACCGTGGGCCCGAGCAGCGTACGGACAAGAAGCCGATGGTCTCCGACCTGCGTGAGTCCGGTTCCATCGAGCAGGACGCCGACATGGTGATCCTGCTGCATCGCGAGGACGCGTACGAGAAGGAGTCGCCCCGTGCGGGCGAGGCAGACCTGATCGTGGCCAAGCACCGTAACGGTCCGACGGCGACGATCACTGTGGCCTTCCAGGGCCACTACTCGCGTTTCGTGGACATGGCGCAGACCTGATCAACCCGTGTGCAGGGTCTCGGATTTCGTGTCGGAATCCCACGGTCGATGTCGGATGGAAGTCGGCTTCGACACCGAACTGAGATTCGCAGGCCGCCTCGACGAGTACGACAGCAGGTTCGGGATCACTGCCGCTCTGCCCGTCTCGGCCTGGGAAGGCCACGACCCCGAACAACGCACCTCCGAGGAGTTCAAGGAAGTGTGGGGGTCTGCCCGTCGCCAGATCGCATTCCCGCCCAGCTGACCTCTCGGCCCCTCGCTCAACCGCGCAGTCGAGAATTGAGCCGTGCGGCCTGTCGAGTGAGGTGGTCACGCTCGGGGAGGCTGGGCGCAGATCGGGCGGCTTCGGCGTAGAGCCGTGCTGCGGTCACCGGGTCACCGTCACGCTCGTGCAGGTACGCCACGACAGCGGTGTGGCGGGGCAGGGCGGGGTCGAGCCCCGCCAGGGCTGCCAGGCCGGCACGCGGGCCGTCGGCCTCGCCGACCGCGACAGCCCGGTTGAGGCGGGCCACCGGGCTGTCGGTGAGGCGCACCAGTTCGTCGTACCACTCGACGATCTGAACCCAGTCGGTCTCCTCGGCGGTCCGGGCGTCGGCGTGGAGCGCGGCGACGGCGGCCTGGGCCTGGAACTCGCCCAGGTGGTCGCGGGCGAGGGCCGTCTGGAGCACGTCGACGCCCTCGGTGATCAAGCGGGTGTCCCACAGGCTGCGGTCCTGCTCCGCGAGGGGCACGAGCCGACCGTCGGGGCCGGTCCGTGCCGGGCGCCGTGCGTGGTGGAGCAGCATGAGCGCGAGCAGGCCCGCGACCTCCTCATGGCGGGTTCCGGCCGCCAGTTGACGGGTGAGCCGGATCGCTTCGGCGGCCAGGTCGACGTCGCCGGAATAGCCCTCGTTGAAGACCAGGTAGAGGACGCGCAGCACCGTGGCGACGTCACCGGGCTGGTCGAACCGGACCCCGGAGACGGTCCGCTTGGCCCTGCTGATCCGCTGGGCCATGGTCGCCTCCGGCACGAGGTAGGCCTGTGCGATCTGGCGCGTGGTCAGGCCGCCGACCGCCCGGAGCGTGAGCGCGACGGCCGAGGCCGGTGTCAGGGACGGATGCGCGCACAGGAAGTACAGCTGGAGCGGGTCATCCACCGTCTCGCTCGGGCCGGGTACGGGCTCGCGCTCGACGCGCACCTCGCGGTGCCGCCGGGAGGTATCGGCACGGGAGGCGTCGAGGAACTTGCGCCAGGCCACGGTGACCAGCCAGCCCTTGGAGTCCCGCGGCGGGTTGTCCGGCCACACCCGCACGGCCTCGACCAGGGCATCCTGCACGGCGTCCTCGGCCGCAGCGAAGTCGGCTCCGCGGCGGACGAGAACACCGATCACCGAGGGCACCAGCTCCCGGAGCAGCGACTCGTTCACTCGGTGGTCGTGGGCAGCTCGGCGTAGAACGGGCGCAACTCGAGCCACTCGTGGATCGGCTTCCCACCCGCACCCGGCGCAGCGGACAACTCGCCGGCCAGCTCGAGCGCCCGCTCGTAGGTCTCGACGTCGATCACCATCCAGCCGGCGATCAGGTCCTTGGTCTCCGCGAACGGTCCGTCGGTGACCGGGGGCCGACCCTCACCGTCGGAGCGGACGAACGTGCCCTCCGGGGAGAGCGCCTGGGCGTCGACGAACTCGCCGGTGCCTTCGAGTCGAGCGGCGAAGTCGCGCATGTACTGGATGTGGGCCGATACCTCTTCCGGCTCCCACTGGTCCATCGGCACGTCGTTGACCGCTGCCGGCGCGCCACGGTAGTGCTTGAGCAGCAGGTACTTGGCCATCAGGTTCTCCTCTGTGACGTACGGCCCGTAGTGGCCGTGTTCGCTCCAGGGACGGAGCCGTGCGCGGGTTCTCGACATCCTGCGACGAAGTTTCTTCGCGGATTTCAGATGCGACATCGAAGGCGCCGACGCCGCAGCTCAACGGCTTCGTGCACCCGCAGTGGGGCCGGGGCGGGGCGATCCGTCCGGCGCGGCTGATCCCCGGGGTGTGCCGTTCCTTGGTGACGTAAGCCCAGCGGGTCAGGTCGCGGGCCGGCGGTCCCCGGCTGATCGGTCGGTTCAGAACCTCGGTGATCTCGTTCGGTTGCACGGCTGTCCCTCCCGACGTCGTCCTTCTGGTCCGCCCAGCGTCCCATCGGGCCTGCGCGCTCCACGGTGGCGACTCACGACTCGTTCCGGTAGGAAGCTCGTCGCCCCGACGGCCTGCTGGCGTAGCCATGCAGCCGCCGCGAGCCTGTCCAGACGAACCGGGCGAGCCGGCCGCGAGGCTCCTGCTTGTCCTCGGGTGATCGTCAGTCCTGCGAGGGCCGCCCGTTTGTGTGGCCGTGGTCTGCTCTCGATCGATAACGTGCACGCATGACATGGCGGAGGCCGACGTATCGGACAGTGGACGGCGAGAGGATCGACGGGGTCTGGTGCCACGTCTGGCGGCGGAGCCCATGGAACGACCGGTACTTCCTCGACGATTTGATTGTCTTCGCGGACGGGGCAGTCAGGTGCGAGGAGTGGACCGACCTGCGCGGCCTGGAGAAGCTGCTGGCATCGGGCGGGATCTCGGTCACGGAGCCGGTCTCGGTCACGGAGCCGGTCTCGGCGACGGAGCCGGTCTCGGCTACGGAACCGGCGGCTTCGAAGCTCCCTGAAGAGCGGTCGAAGTGGGTCTCCAGAACCGGTGAGCCGGTGACCCCGGACGGATTCCTCCTCGAAGTGGCCGACAAGGTCGAAGAGCTCAACGGACGGCCCACGACCGGACAGCGTTGCTGGGATGCGATCGGACGTTTCCAGCAGGACCCGAGTGAGTCCAACCGCGCCCTGCTCCGAGAGGCGTACCTGGCGGTTCCACCCCACCTCCGTATCTACGTCCTCGGTGACATGGACCGTCAGGACCGCCCCCTGCGGATCCTGTTGACCGATGTGGGTGCCGCTGTCGTCGGGGGCGGCCCAGTGGTGACCTCGGAGATGCACGCGGAGGTCCTGGACTACTTCGACCAGGGCGAGGAGGGGGTCGCGCGGCAGGAGGAGCATCGCGCCGTCCAGCATGCTGACGATCCGGTCACGGCCGGCGAGGCTGCCTTCACTTCGCAGGAATCCGTCTTCCCGCGGGGCTGGCCGGACGTACTCGGACTGTTCGTGCTGCGTAACGAGTTCCCGGCGCCGGTGGTCTTCGGCGGGGAGACCTACCCTTCCGTGCTCCACGGTTACTGGGCCCTGTCAGCGGCCGATGCTGCCGAACACGATCGGATCCGCGATGCGCCGGGCGGGCGGGAGGCGCAGGACAGGGGAGGCCGCGCAGCGCGCAGAGCGGACTGGCCCAGGATGCGACTCGCCGTCATGGGCGGTTTGCTGGAGGCGAAATTCACCCAGCATCCCGACCTCGCCGAGATTTTGCTCTCCACGGGGGACGGCGTGATCAGCTACACAGGCCACTCGGACTCCCCTTTCTGGCGGGACGCCCGCGACGGCCGGGGGCGCAACTGGGTGGGCCGCCTGCTCGAACTGACCCGTGCCGGGCTCGTTGCCCGACAGGCGCTGCGGTGCTGACCGAGCCCCGAACGAACGTGCAGAGCACACCACGGCGGAGCCGTTCAGGCGCGGTGATCGGGCACGACAGTGGTGACCACGAGGTCCACCAGGCGGTCGAGCGTCGTGTCGGAGAGCATGTCGGGCAGGGTGAGGTGCTCCAGGAGAAGGCCAGTCATCGCCAGGTGGAGGGCGAGGAAGGTGTGCTCGTCGCCCGGCAGTTCCGCGTCCTGGTAGAGGCTGAGATTCTGGTCGAACTCGGCGCGTACGGTCTCGGTCAGGCGGGCCCGGAGCGCCGGGCGGCGTGTGGCTTCGAGGCGGAGCTCGAGCATGGCCAGATAGCCGGCGCGGTCATCGGTCATGCGCTGGACCAGCCAGCGCATGAGTGACGTGACCAGCTCGCGCGAGGGCTCGGGACGCATCGCGTGCTCGACCCTGGCCGCGTCCGGTGTCATGCGGTGGTTGATGCGGGAGCCCGCCTGCATGAACAGATCGTCCCGGCTCGCGAAGTAGTTGGACGAGGTGCCGAGGGGGACACCCGCCCGGGCATCCACTGCACGGAAGGTGAGTCCGCGGGCTCCTTCGCCGGCCAGCACGTCGATGGCTGCGTCGACGAGCGCCGTCCTGCGCTCAGGATTCCTGGCCATCAGTCGTCTCCTCCACTCGCCTCGAAAAGAGGCTTGCACTACCACTACACATGGAGCACTCTAGTTGAAGTGGTTGCGGGCGGGCAGCTGGCGCCGCAGCTACTTCTCTTTCATGACCGACAGGCTTGTGCAGAACGGGGATCAGATGCGAAAGCTCACCTATTTCGTCGCGTGCTCGATCGACGGGTTCATCGGCGATCCGAACGGCGACGCGACATCGTTGATGGCCTTCGTCAGTGAGGAGTTCCTAGGATTCCTCACGTCCGAGTATCCGGAGACGATCTCGGCGCAGGGGCGTGAGGCGCTGGGGTTCGAGGACGCCGAGAACCAGCACTTCGACACCGTGGTCCAGGGGCGGGGCAGTTATCAGTTGGCGGTGGACGCCGGGATCACCAGCCCGTATGGCCACATGAGGGAGCTGGTTGCCTCCAGGACTCTGCGGGAGTCCCCCGATCCGAAGGTGGAACTCGTGGCCGACGACCTGGTCGGACGGATCAGGGAACTCAAGGCGGAGGACAGCGAACTGGGCATCTGGCTCTGCGGGGGATCCAGCCTTGCAGGCGAGCTGATCGATGAGGTCGACGAACTCGTCATCAAGACCTATCCACAGGTGTTCGGGTCCGGAATGCCGATGTTCGGATCGGACTTCGCGACCGCCGACTTCACCCTGGAAGGCTTGCGTACCTTCGAGAACGGGTCGCTGGTGAGGACGTACAGCCGTAAGCGCTGACGCACCGACGCCGGGGCTCCATCGGCCTACAGCGATAAGGATTCGCCCGGCGGCTGCCGTGCAGGTAGTCCTTGTGCCATGACCTCATCCGAAGCCTTGCTTCCCAGTACCCGGCGCACTCTGCTCCACCGCATTGCCACCGCGCAGTCCGAAGGGCGTACCCCCTCGGTCGTCGCCGCAGTTCTGCGGGACGGGCAGATCGTCTGGAACGGTTCGCGCACGTGTGTCGACGGGCATGCCCCCGATGCCGATACACAGTTCAGAATCGGCTCCATCACCAAGACGTTCACCGCTGTGCTGGTGCTGCGCCTGCGTGACGAGGGCCTGCTCGATCTGGACGACCCGCTGGAGAAGCACCTTCGGGGTACGGGAGCGGGAAAGGCGACCGTCTTTCAACTGCTGGGCCACAGCGCAGGTCTGGCCGCCGAATCACCTGCACCTTGGTGGGAGCGGACGCCGGGGACTGTCAGGCCCGAGCTCGCCGACGTGTTGGGTGAGCAGCCACAGCTGCATCCGGCCGGGCGCAGCCACCACTATTCCAACCCCGGCTACACGCTGCTCGGGTCCCTCGTCGAGGAGCTGCGTGGTGCTCCTTGGGCCGAGGTACTGCATCGCGAGATCCTGGAACCGCTGGGGATGGACCGTACGACTCCGCAGCCGCAGGCCCCGCATGCGGGAGGCTGGGCGGTCCATCCGTGGGCGGACGTCATGCTTCCCGAGCCGACCGAGGACCTCGGTCTGATGGCGCCGGCCGGTCAGCTCTGGTCGACCACCACCGATCTCCTCCGGTTCGCCTCCTTCCTGGCGCGGGGGGACGACCGCGTCCTCCGTGCCTCGTCCGTCGAGGAGATGCGCACGCCCTCGGCTCCGCCCGAAGCGGGCGACTGGGCCGGCACGTACGGCCTCGGCCTGCAGGCCGTACGACGGGATGACCGAACGCTCCTCGGTCATTCGGGTTCGCTTCCGGGTTTCCTTGCCGCCCTGTGGTTCAGCGTCGAGGACGATGTAGCCGCCGTGGTGCTCACCAATGCCACTTCCGGCCCGCTCACCGGCACGATTGCCGCGGACCTGGTGCAGATCGTCGCCGATGCGGAGCCGAGGATCCCGGAGCCTTGGCGTCCGCTGCCCGACGTCGACGAGGAGCTCCTGGCGCTGACCGGCCCTTGGTACTGGGGCACCCATGCCTACGTCCTGAAACTGGCTGCGGAGCGCGGCCTCGAGCTCCAGCCGTTGCGCGGGGCCGGTCGCAGTGCCCGCTTTCGCGCACGTCCGGATGGCACATGGGTCGGCCTCAACGGCTACTACGCGGGGGAGTCGCTTCGGGTCGTGCGCGCCGATGACGGCACCGTGGATCATCTCGACCTCGGATCATTCGCTTTCACACGGGAGCCCTATGACAAGGGGGCGGCGGTTCCCGGTGGGGTGGCCGAGGGCGGCTGGAGAGGACTTGCCACCTGAGTTTCGTAGCCGGTGTTTCACGTGAAACACCGGATGAGGGCGACAGACGGCTCAGGCCGTCAGTTCGCGCTCCAGTGGGGTACGGAAGCGCGGTGTGATCCGAGCCTCGCCCACCCAGGCGGACAGCCGGGATGCCTCTGCCTCGATCAGGACCGAGGCATCCCGGCCGACGTCGGACAGCAGTCGCCACACCGGCTCGCCATCCGCTCGCTGGGCCCAGCCGCCCACGATTTCGCCGTTCCACCACACGGTGGGGCCGATGTTGCCCGCCCGGTCGAAGAGCGCCGTACGGTGGCTGACCGCCAGGTGGAAGCTGCGGTCGGACCAGCCCATCGCACTCGGGTCGAGGCTGGGCAGCAGTGCCGCCCAGGGTTCCAGGGGCATGTCTGGAGCTACATCGCCCGGCGCGACCCAGCCTGAAGCTCCGTTGTCGAGAAGCACTTCCTCGGCGTCGGCGGCGGCCAGCGCCTTGCGTGTCTCACGGAGGCCCCAGCCCGTCCACCACTTCAGGTCGGCTTCGGTCGCGGGACCGTACGCGCGGAGCCAGCGCCTGGCCACCTCGGCCTGTGCCTCGGCGACTGCGGACGTGGGCCAGGGATCGGCGGGCGTCCAGCGGAACTGGCTGGAGGTCCAGGACTCACGGGGGCGACCCCGGCGGATGCGTCCGTCGGCGGCCAGGACGCGGATGACCCGGGAGGCGACTCCCTGCACCGTCTCCTGCTTCGTGCCCGGGAAGACGGTGATCTTGGTGCGTAGGGCTGGTACAGCGGCGGAGAGCTCGCTCCCCGAGGCGTGGCCGCGCGCTGCCAGTACGGCCAGCGTCTCCCGTTCGGTGGCGGACAGCCAGGCTTCGTCCAGCCCGTTGCCGTCCTCCCGGAGGTGCTTGAGCAGAGTGCGGCGCTCCTTGGCCGCCACGGCCCGCGCATTGGACGCGTCGATGGCAGGCGCGATGTCCGTCGACATCGTGAACAGGGTGTTCCGCAGGGAGAGCAGTCGCACCAGGGAGACGTCTTCGTAGAGTGCGTGCTCCACCGCCTCTACGCTCGCCTCGGACAGCCGGGCGCACGCGGAGAGGAAGACCGTGGCGGCGTCGGTGGCGTGCAGGGCTACAACAGCGTCGGCAGCGGCCACGACGGAGTCGGCCCGCACGGAAGGGGCCAGCAGATGCCGCCTGCCGAGCCTGATCCGACGCTGGTTGTCATCGATGCGATGCATGGCTCCCCTGGGGTGGAGACGATCCAGTTCAGAGCGCGAGCTCGAAGTCCATGTGGCTCGCGGATTCCGTTCAGAGCGCGAGCTTGAAGCCCACGTGGCTCGCGGTGAACCCGAGCCGCTCGTAGAAGCGATGGGCGTCTGCGCGGGAGGCGTCGGACGTCAGCTGCACCAACTGGCACTTCTGGCGCCTGGATTCGTCGACCGCCCACTGGATCAGCTGGGTACCGAGACCGCTGCCGCGCTCAGCGGCATGGATGCGGACGCCTTCGATGATCGAGCGGGTCGAACCGCGCCGCGACAGCCCGGGGACCACGGTGAGTTGCAGCGTCCCTACGACGCGCTCCTCGCGCACGGCGACGACGAGATGCTGATGGGGGTCGCCGGCCAGCCGTCGGAATGCGGAGTCGTACGGGGCGAGGTCGTCCGGTGACTCGCGCTGCGCGCCGAGCGGGTCGTCGGCGAGCATGGCCACGATGGCCGGGATGTCGGTGAGGACAGCGGGACGTATTGCGATATCGCTCATGATCGGCAGACTACGCAACTCACCCGCTCAGGCGGGGACCTTGAGGGCTTCGACGGTCCTGACCAGCGGGGCGAGTTCCGGGTTCTTCGCAGCCTCGTCCAGGGCGGCACGCAGCGCGGTGTCGTTGGTCGGCCGCGCCTCACCGAGCAGTGCGAGGCCCGCTTCGGTGACGTCGGTGTAGATGCCTCGCCGGTCCGTGTCGCAGAGGTACCGGGTCAGCAGGCCGCGGTCCTCGAGCCGGGTGACCAGTCGGGTGGTGGCGCTCTGGCTCAGTACGACGGCGTCGGACACCTGCTTCATCTGAAGATGGCCGCCCGTGCCGCTGTGCTGGCGGCTCAGGACGTCGAGCAGCGAGTACTCACGCACGCTGAGGCCGTGGCGGGACTGCAGAGCCCGCTCGATGTGGGCCTCGATCTTTCCGTGGAGCAGCGAGAGGGCGCACCAGCCCTGGGAGAGGGCGGTCAGTGCGGGATCTGTCGCGGTCATGTGTCTCTCCTCCGTGCGGAGCTGCGTGCATCCCAGGATAGGGCACATGCGCAATAGCCCGCGCTTGCAATTAACCCGCGCTTGCAATTATTGTGGACGCTTGTAAGGTGCAGACGCAATCTTCAGGGAAGGTGAACCCATGCCGCTCGCGCTCCTCGCCCTCGCCATCGGGGCATTCGGTATCGGAACCACCGAGTTCGTGATCATGGGGTTGCTCCCCGATGTTGCGGCGGACTTCCAGGTCTCGATCCCCACCGCAGGCTTTCTGGTCACGGGCTATGCCCTGGGCGTGGTTCTCGGCGCTCCGCTGATGACCGTGCTGGGTACCCGGGTCACCCGCAAACGCGCGTTGATGCTCCTGATGGGGTTGTTCATCGTGGGGAACGTCGTGTCCGCAATCGCCCCGGTCTTCGGTGTGATGCTCGCCGGACGAGTCATCGCCTCGCTCGCCCATGGAGCCTTCTTCGGTATCGGATCGGTCGTTGCCGCCGACCTGGTCGCTCCGGAGAAGAAGGCCGGCGCCATCGCCATGATGTTCACCGGGCTCACCGTCGCCAACGTCGTCGGGGTCCCCCTGGGCACTTACATCGGCCAGAGTGTCGGCTGGCGGACCACGTTCTTCGTCGTTGCCGGACTCGGTGTCCTCGGCCTTCTCGGCGTGGCCAGGCTCGTACCCGAGCAGCCCAGGCCCGAGGGCGTCAGGATCCGCCACGAGCTGGCCGTCTTCCGCAACGTGCAGGTGCTCCTCGCCATGGCGATGACAGTGCTGGGTTTCGGCGGCGTCTTCGCGGCGATCACCTACATCACCCCGATGATGACCGAGATCGCCGGCTACTCGCCGTCCTCCGTCACCTGGCTGCTGGTCCTGTTCGGGCTCGGCATGGTCGGAGGCAACCTGCTCGGCGGCAGGTTCGCCGACCGCCACCTGATGCCGCTGCTGTACATATCGCTCGGCGCTCTCGCCGTGGTCCTGGCGCTGTTCACGCTGACCGCCCACGACAAGACCGCCGCCGCCATCACGATCGTCCTCATCGGAGGGCTGGGCTTCGCGACCGTGCCGCCGCTCCAGAAGCGCGTTCTCGATCAGGCGGCGGGTGCTCCCACCCTTGCCTCCGCCGTGAACATCGGCGCCTTCAACCTCGGGAACGCGCTGTCGGCGTGGCTCGGCGGGATGGTCATCGCTGCCGGGCTCGGATACACCGCACCCAACTGGGTCGGCGCCGTTCTCACGGCGTCGGCGCTAGTCCTCGCCATCGTCTCCGGCGCGATCGAGCGCCGCACGGCCACCCGTGGCCGACTGGTTGCCGAGCACGCCCCCGAGCCGGTTGCCGTCGCCGTCGGCAGGCACTGACACCCGGCTTCACCACCGGCCCCGGCACGGCCGCCCTGCCGCATCCGGATCCTCCGGCCGGCGGTCCGCACCAACACCGCAGTCACCCCCGCGTCAAGGAGTCTCCCCATGAGCACAGCCACAGCCACCACCGCCTTCGCCCCGCTGACCATCCAGGACGCGGAAACGCTCGTGGACACCGCTCGTCGGGCTGCCGAGGCCGCCGGTGTGAGCGTCGCCGTCACCATCCTGGACGCAGGCGGTCATCTGCTGTCCTTCCGCCGCGACGACCGGGCCGTGCTCATCGCCGGAGAGACCAGCACTCGCAAGGCGTACACCGCCCTCCAGCTGAACGCCCCCACGGCTGACCTGGTGGACGCCGTCCAGCCCGGCGGCCTCTTCCACACGCTGCCGACCGCACTCGACCGCCCGCTGCTCTTCATCGCAGGCGGTGTCCCGGTCCATCGCGGCGGTCGGCTCATCGGTGCCGTCGGCGTCGGTGGCGGCGCCCCAGCACAGGACCATGGGTTCGCGACCGCCGCAGCCGAGTCCCTCGTCTGAGGGTTCCTGCCGCGCGAATACCGGCAACGCCGTCGACCGCCCTCGGGGGCCCGCGCTCCGCGGGCCCCCGAGGTGCGTGTCAGGCCTTTGAGGCACGCAGGCGCCGACCCCGCCGGGTCGGCCCCCACGGCTTCAGCACCGAGATCGCGGTGATGAAGAGGTAGGTGGCCGTTGCCACCGAGGGCGCAATGACCAGATTGATGTCCGCGGAACCCTGGGCGGCGGCCTCATCGATACCTGGGCGGAGCGAGAAGATCGACAGCCCTGCGGTGACCAGAGTCAGCCAGAATTTCGTCCAGACCCAGCGGTGCCTCGCCAGGCCCCATGGGGTGCCGAGCGACAGTACGAGGCCGCTCAGGAGGGAGAGCAGAGCAACCGGCACGACCAGCCAGTCGCCGAAGACCTTCATGGAACGGGTGGCCGCCTCCGTCATGGAGGAGTCACCGGTGAGGAACGCGGCGAGGCCGAGGGCCAGCAGTCCGACCGTGAGCCCCAGCCAGCTCACGGAAACGGCGACATGGGCGACGAGGAGGCTCCGGCGAACAGGGCGCTTGAGTGGTTTCACGTGAAACACGGTGTCAAGCGTGGGACGAGCGGTCATCTGACAGCGGGAGTATCCGCATGTACTGGCCTCGGCGTACGGACGGCCGTGGCACCGGCGTGCCGGAGACTCTCAGCCCAGGTCAGGCGCTCGACTCTCAGCCCAGGTCAGGCGATTGCATCGCCCGTACGCCTTCGATGTTGCCGTCCAGGTAGTGGCGCAAGGACAGCGGAACGAGGTGCACGGCTGCGATACCGACGCGGCTGAAGGGCACCCGCACGATTTCGTACTCCCCGCAGGGATCGTCGATTTCAGGGCCGTGCCGTCGTGACGGATCCATGGATTCCAGTCGGCAGACGAAGAAGTGCTGCACCTTCACACCTTTGACGCCGCCACCCGCGATGTGTTCCACGGTATCGACGAAGCAGGGCACGACATCGATGATCTTGGCGCCGAGCTCCTCGTCGACCTCGCGGTGCAGGGCGTCGACGACGGTGGCGTCCTCGGGCTCGACTCCGCCACCCGGCGTGACCCAGTACGGATCCACCCCCGGCTTGCTGCGCTTGATGAGGATGAGGTCATCGCCGTCGAGCAGGACGGCGCGTGCGGTGCGCTTGACCACAGGACGTTCGGTCATGGCAAGAGAGTGGCCCATGAAACGCGATCTGAAACTCCTACAGGCCGACCGGTCACCAGTCCACGGCTGCACGCACCAGGCATTCGTGCGCCCGCGCGATGTGGGGGAGAGCCAGCGTGCCGGTCCGCACGGCGAGGAAGTACGTCCGCAGCGGCGGTACCGGCGGGTCGAGCAGTGCCACGACTTCGCCCCGCTCCAGCGCGTCCTCGCAGAGATAGCGGGGCAGGACGGCGAGACCGGCGCCCGCAGCAGCACACTGCAGGACCGCCCGCAGATCCGGCGCGATCACCGTGGCGGAAGCGGCGGGTCTGCTGTCGAACACGGCAGCCCAGTACCGGGAGACCAGGGGAAGGCTCTCGTGGACCTCGACCACCGGAAGTTGTTCCAGGACGACTGAGCCCTTGTGCCGCAGTGTGCCGGGCCCGAGCCGCCCGGCCCAGCGCGGCGACGCGACCAGGACGTGCTCCTCGTCGCAGAGGGTCGTCGACGTGAACAGTCCTCCGCGTGGACGAGCGGTCGTGATGGCCAGATCATGGTGTCCGGCAGCCAGTCCTTGCAGCGTGTCCTCGGCATTGCCGTTGAACGTGCTGCGCAGCGCGAGACCCTGGGAGATCAGCGGAGTGAGCGCGGGAAGGGCGCGTACGGCGGTGAACTCCGGGGGACCGGCCAGATGGAGGGTGCGCACCCCCGGCTCCTCGTCGAGTCCGGCCCCGGCGATCTCGACCAATGCGTCCAGGTGGGGCGAGGCCCGGTGTGCGAGCTCGTCGCCGATGGTGGTCGGGGTGACGCCGCGGGCCCCTCGCAGAAAGAGCGGGCGGCCCAGCTGGCGCTCCAGCGTGCGTATCTGCGAGGTGACAGCGGGCTGGGACAGCCCGAGCAGCGCGGCGGCCCGGGTGAAGGATCCTGCCCGGTGCACCGTGACGAATGTGCGTAACAGGGCCAGGTCCATGGCTTGCTTCTCCCAACCTCGCGACGCTCCGGAACCGCACAGCCGGCCCGTACAACTATAAATATGTCGATAGGCAGCTGTCGCTACTGTGATTGGACACTGACGCTGAGTCAATTAGCCTTGTGCAGGCGGTTCTTCGCGCAAGGAACCGGGGTGGTCCGAGCCAAGAGGGGGGAGGCTCGGACCACCCGTCCCGAGCAGGACCGGTCAGGTGGACGGGGACGCCCGTCCTGGGCCGGTCCTGCCGGACCACCGGGCGACTTCGGTTCGTGTCCCGCAGGTTGGTCCTGCAGGTTGTCGTCCCGCAGGTCCCTAGCGAGCGGCCTCATCGAGCGCGCGCTCCACATCGGCCAGGAGGTCGGCAGGGTCCTCGGCCCCGACCGAGAAGCGGATGAAGCCTTCCGGGACGGCGTCGCCGCCCCAGCGCGCCCGGCGTTCGGCCGTGGAGCGCACACCGCCGAAACTCGTCGCGTCGTCGACGAGGCGCAGCCCGGCCATGAAGCGTTCGGCCGTTTCCTTGTCGGCCAGCGTGAACGAGACGACGGAGCCGAAGCGCCGCATCTGCCGCACGGCCTTCGGGTAGGAGGCGTCGGTGGGCAGCCCGGGGTAGCGCAGCCCGGTCACCTCCGCCCGCTCGGTCAGCGCCTCTGCGAGGGCCAGTGCGGTGCTGCACTGCCGGTCGATCCGCAGTTGCAGCGTGGCCAGGGAGCGGTGCGCGAGCCAGGCCTCCATGGGGCCGGGAATCGCGCCGACGACCTTGCGCCACCGCCGTACGCCCGCGGACAGCTGCGGATCCCGGCACGTCACGTGACCGAGCAGGATGTCGCCGTGCCCGGTCAGCCCCTTCGTGTCACTGGCGACCGAGAAGTCCGCGCCCAGTTCCAGGGGGCGCTGGCCGAGCGAGGTGGCCAGCGTGTTGTCGACGGCGACCAGAGCACCCGCCGCGTGTGCCGCAGTGACGAGCCGGCGAACGTCGCAGACGTCGAGCCCCGGGTTCGACGGGGTCTCGATCCATAGCAGCTTCGCCCCCTCGAGGACCTCCAGCTGGGCGTCGTCCGCAGTCGGCGCGGTCCGTACCTCGACGCCGAATGTCTCCAGCTGCTCCCGCACCAGGGGGAGCGCCTGGTAACCGTCATCGGGGAGCACGACGATGTCTCCGGTGCGCGCCTGGGACAGCAGTACGGCTGAGACGGCCGCCATACCGGAGGCGAAGACAGTGGTCTCGACCGTCTCCCCCGGCGCTTCCAGCTCGCTGATGGCCCGCTCCAGATGCGTCCACGTCGGGTTCGTCTCGCGGCCGTAGGTGTAGGGGCCGACGGGCTCGCCCGACAGATGGAAGTGAGCGGCGAAGACGGGGCCGGGCAGCGTGGGTTCGTACTGCTCCGGCTCGGGCAGTCCCGCTCGTACGGCGCGTGTCCCGTCGCCCGTGGTGCTCATCCGCTTCCTCGTTTCTCTCCCCGGTTTCCTACCGGTCCTGTCCGCACTCTTTCAGCAAGGGGCCGATCAGTCGTTGTCGGGCAGGACGACGTTGAGTGCCCAGGACACGACCGAGATGATGAGCCCGCCGAGGACAGCGGTCCAGAAGCCGTCGACGTGGAAGCTCAGGTCGAAGACACCGGCCAGCCACGAGGTCAGCATCAGCATCAGGGCATTGACCACCAGGGTGACCAGTCCGAGGGTCAGAATGAACAGGGGCAGCGTGAGCAACTGCACCACAGGCTTGACGACAGAGTTGACCAGGCCGAAGAGCAGCGCGACCACTATGAGGGTGAGCACCTCGCGCCCGGTGTCGTCACCGGTGAGGGTGATGTCCTGGAGCAGCCAGATGGCCACGGCCAGTGCACCCGCGTTGGCGATCGTCTTGACTACGAAATTCTTCATGTGTCTGATCGTGGCAGACATGATCGGTGCCGGACACCGGCAGAACAGATGAGAACAGACGCGAGGGGCGGACAGGCGATGAAGGCATTCAGACTGGACGAGCTGGAGGCGGAGCGAGCCGCCAACGAGGGCGCCTACCTGCAGTTCGTCCGGGAACGCAACATGTCCGTCGGCCTGTACGCACTGGATGCCGGCGAACTCGACCCCCAGAAGCCGCACAAGCAGGACGAGGTCTACTTGGTCGTGAGCGGCCGCGCCTCGATCACCGTCGGCATGGAGACCACACAGGTGGGCAGGGGGAGCGTCGTGTACGTTCCGGCCGGAACGGCCCACAAGTTCCACCACATCACCGAGGACCTCAGGGTGATGGTGGTCTTCTCTCCGCCGGAGAGCTGAGCCGGCACCTCGGGGTTCCCTAGGGGATCGGTCAGGGGACTTCAAGGGCTCCCGGGCCCCCACCGGCCACCCCCACGCCTCTAGCATCGAAGCAGGAACTCACAGAGACGAGGTAAGGACGATGGCGGTGCGGGAGATTTTCGCGGGGATGCCCTGGTGGGTGAAGTGGGTCGCGGTGCCTCTCATCGCGATCGTCGTGTTCGGTGGCCTCATCGCCAGCGTGGTCGGCTTCGTGATCGGTCTGCTGTTCAAGGCGCTGGTCTTCGTCGTCCTGGTGGGCGGTCTGATCTTCGTCGTGCGGAAGTTCTTGGCGTCTTCCTCCCGCAGCGACTGGTAGGCAGCAACGCGGGACGGTGCCGGGCAGCGGGCGCGTGAGGAACGGGAGCCGGGCCGCAGATACGGCGATTAGCCCAGCTGAGCTAAGTCCAGGATGAAACCTCACTCGTGACGGACGGTGCCGATACAGTGGCAGACTGCTGCCGTAGGCTGGGAAATGACTGCCCGTCACCGTCCTGACCAGTGGTTTGTGCGACCGCCCGGTCTCCGGACCCTCGGCTCGCGGCGGGCCCGTGGGGGCGGCCTCCGCGGGAGGGCTGAACGCCCGTCACCATGCCTGGGGGTGACCTTTGACCACGGCATCGAGCACCGCTGTCCCGACGTTGATCGGTTCGGTTCAGCGGGCGTTGAGACTGCTGGAGGCTGTGGGCACCCATCGGGAAGGGGCGCCGGCGAAGCAGCTCGCACGGGAAGCGGGGCTTCCCCTTCCTACTGCCTATCACCTGTTGCGAACCCTGACCCATGAGGGCTACCTCCGCAGGGAGAACGGCGTCTTCCTGTTCGGTGCCGCTGCCGAGCGCCTCGTCGGAGGTCGGGCGCCCGCACCGCGTCGCGGTGTGATCATCGAATCACTCGCGCACTGGGCCGATGTCATCGGCGCACCCGTGTACTGCGCTGTCTACCGCGACGGGGAGATCGACCTCGTCGCGGTGGCTGATACGCCCGACTTTCCCGCCGTCGAGGAGTGGGCCGCCTTCCGTGAGACCGGCCATGCGCATGCTCTTGGTCAGTGTCTGTTGGGCCAGCTCGACGAGAGGGCGCGCGAGGATCACCTGGATCGTCACCCAGTGCAACCACTCACGCGCTACTCCGTCAGAGATCGTCCGGCATTTCTCGACCGGATGAGATCGATGAACCGCATGGAACCTGTCGTCGAACGACAGGAATACGCGTTGGGAACGGTCTGCGCGGCCATCCCGATCACTGTGGGAACTGCCGTGGCGGCCATGGCCATTTCGCTACCCCTGGACCAAGAGGAACGGTTGCTCCCCGCAGTCGAACAACTACGCTGTGAAGTGACCAGCCTCTTGCGCTCGTTCGTGTTCTCTATCAGTATCTGAAAAATCACTCCTTGTGATCTGCTATCGCGTGCACCACGATGGCGTCAATAGGGCCATGGGGGATCATTCCTGGCCAGATTCATCTACTGCGGGGTTGAACGATGCGCGAGTCGGTTCAAGCAGAGGTCATGATGAGCTTCCTCGTCTCCGAGGAGCTTTCGTTCCGTATTCCGGTGGAGCTCCGGTACGAAGTGGGCGATCCGTACGCGATCCGGATGACCTTCCACCTGCCAGGAGACGCCCCCGTCACCTGGGCCTTCGGCCGTGAGCTGCTGCTCGACGGTCTCAACAATCCGAGCGGCGACGGCGATGTGCACATCGGCCCGACCGAGCCCGAAGGGCTCTCGGACGTACACATCCGGCTCCAGGTAGGCACGGATCGTGCGCTCTTCCGCGCCGGCACGGCGCCTCTTGTGGCATTTCTCGACCGGACGGACAAGCTGGTGCCACTGGGACAGGAGCACACGCTCGGTGACTTCGACGGGAATCTGGAAGAGGCGCTGGGCCGCATCCTCGCCAAGGAACAGAACGCCGGCTGACCAGGGACCACCCCGCTGAACAGGCACCACCGGTTCCCCGTACGCCCGGCGCTCGCGCTCACGCCTTGCGGCGTCGGCCCCTTCCGGTCCGTACGGGGGCAGGGGCTCCGGCTTCCGCGCCGAGCCCCGTGCGGTCCGCGGAGACCACCAGGGCCGCGAGCACCGTCGTCACCGGCACCGAGGCGACCAGCCCGATCGATCCGACCAGGGTCCGGACGATCTCCATCGCGACCAGTTCGCTGGTGGCCACGGTTCCCACGCTGCTCTGGGCGATCGAGAAGAGCAGCAGCAGGGGTAGCGCGGCGCCCGCGTAAGCGAGTACCAGAGTGTTGACGACCGAGGCGATGTGGTCGCGCCCGATCCTGATGCCTGCCCGGTAGAGCCGGCGTACGCCCATCGTCGGATCTGCCTGGTGCAGCTCCCAGACCGCCGACGTCTGGGTGACGGTCACGTCGTCGAGCACACCGAGCGAACCGATGATCACACCGGCCAGTAGCAGGCCGCTCATGTCGATGTCCGGGAACAGCCCGTGGATCAGGCCGGTGTTGTCATCGGTGTTGCCGCTCAGACTCGCCCATCCGATGAAGAGCGAGCCCAGCAGTCCGATCAGCAGCAGCGAGATGAGTGTGCCGATGACGGCCACGGAGGTGCGCGCGGTCAGCCCGTGGCACATGTACAGGGCGATCAGCATGATGGCGCTGGCCCCGATCACCGCGACCACCAGCGGGTTCGAACCCTGCAGGATCGCCGGGAGGATGAACAGCGTCAGCACGGCGAACGAGACCGCGAGCGCGATCAGCGCCATCAGTCCGCGCAGTCTGCCCACCACGATGACCGCGAGGGCGAAGATCCCCGCCAGCAGGGCCATCGGGAAGGCGCGGTCCACGTCGGTCACCGAGTACTGGAGATCACGGGGCGCGTCGGGCGCGTACGCCACAACCACCCCTTGGCCGTCCCTCAGTTGCCTGGTCGAGTCGGGCTGGATGACCTCGACGAACGTACGGCCCTTGTCCTTGCCGCTCGTCACCTCGACCGTTGCCTTCTTGCACAGCCCCGTCTGCTCGTCGACCGCCTCACGCCCCGAGGGTGTCGAGGTGTCGCCGGTCGGCGGCACCTGCGAGGCGTTCACGTCCGCGCAGTCCACCCTGGCGATCTCCACCACCTTGCCCTGCTGGGTCTGCCGGTCGAAACCGACACCCGTGCGCTCGTGGGAGGGCGCGCCGCCCGGCCAGAAGGCCACGAGACCGACCAGGACCGCGGCGGCGAACGGGATCAGCACGGCGGCGATGACCTTGCGCAGATGCTTGGACACGGGCGCGGCGGGGCCGTGGCTGTGGGTGTGGCCCGGGGCATGGCTCTGCGTGCTGCCGGACCGGGGGTCGTGCGGTTCGGGGGCGCTCGGGGAGGACGTCACCCGGCGATCATCCCAAGAACGGGAGAGGCCCTCTGGCCAGCACGCCAGGAGGGAGGCTAGCGTGGAGGCACCTTTGCACACGCGGGAGCTCGGAGCACCGGGCTGAGAGGGCGCTGACCTCCGTATATCCGTACGGGACACGCTGCGCCGACCGCCGAACCTGTTACCGGGTAATGCCGGCGTAGGGAGTAGGTCTCATGACCACAGCGGACGCACGCACGCCTGCCTCGAAGCAGAATGCGCAGAACACCCAGAATGCGCAGGATGTGGCGAACAGCGAGGCCGGGAAGTCCATCGGCTGGCACAAGGGGTACGTCCAGGGCTCGCGCCCGGACCTCCGGGTGCCGGTCCGTCAGGTGCACCTCACCAACGGCAAGGACGTGACGCTCTACGACACGTCGGGGCCGTACACCGATCCCGCCACCGAGACCGATGTCCGCCGTGGGCTCGCGCCCCTGCGGGAGAACTGGATCATCGCCCGCGGCGACACCGAGGAGTACGCGGGCCGCCCCGCACGCCCCGAGGACGACGGGCTCAAGCACACATCGCCGCGCGGCGGGCTGCGCAACCTCGACGCGGTCTTCCCGGGCCGTCCCCGTCAGCCCCGCCGCAGCCGCGACGGGCAGCCGGTCACACAGCTCGCGTACGCCCGCCGCGGCGAGATCACTCCGGAGATGGAGTACGTCGCGATCCGGGAGAACGTGGAGCCCGAGGTGGTGCGCGAGGAGATCGCGGCGGGGCGGGCCGTGCTGCCGGCCAACGTCAACCACCCGGAGATCGAGCCGATGATCATCGGCAAGCGATTCCTGGTGAAGGTCAACGCCAACATCGGCAACTCCGCGGTCACTTCCTCCATCGAGGAGGAGGTGGACAAGATGACCTGGGCGACCAAGTGGGGTGCCGACACGGTCATGGACCTGTCCACCGGTCGCAACATCCACACCACGCGCGAGTGGGTGCTGCGCAACTCCCCCGTGCCGATCGGTACCGTCCCGCTCTACCAGGCACTGGAGAAGGTGGACGGCCGGGCCGAGGAGCTGACCTGGGAGATCTACAAGGACACCGTCATCGAGCAGGCCGAACAGGGCGTCGACTACATGACGGTGCACGCCGGGGTCCGGCTCCCGTACGTCCCGCTGACCGCCCGCCGCAAGACCGGCATCGTCTCCCGCGGCGGCTCGATCATGGCGGCCTGGTGCCTCGCGCACCACAAGGAGTCGTTCCTCTACGAGCACTTCGAGGAGCTCTGCGAGATCCTCGCGGCCTACGACGTGACCTACTCACTCGGTGACGGACTGCGCCCCGGCTCCATCGCCGACGCCAACGACGAGGCGCAGTTCGCCGAACTGCGCACGCTCGGTGAACTGAACTCCGTCGCGAAGCGGTTCGGCGTCCAGACGATGATCGAGGGCCCGGGCCATGTCCCGATGCACAAGATCAAGGAGAACATCGACCTCCAGCAGGAGATCTGCGAGGAGGCGCCGTTCTACACGCTCGGCCCGCTGACCACCGATGTCGCCCCGGCGTACGACCACATCACCTCGGGCATCGGTGCGGCGATGATCGCCTGGTGGGGGACGGCGATGCTCTGCTACGTCACGCCCAAGGAGCACCTGGGGCTGCCGAACAGGGACGACGTGAAGACCGGCGTCATCACCTACAAGATCGCAGCGCATGCTGCGGATCTTGCCAAGGGTCACCCCGGGGCGCAGGAATGGGACGACGCGCTGTCGGATGCCCGGTTCGAATTCCGCTGGGAGGACCAGTTCAACCTGGCGCTCGACCCGGACACGGCGCGGGAGTTCCACGACGAGACGCTGCCGGCCGAGCCGGCCAAGACGGCGCACTTCTGCTCGATGTGCGGTCCGAAGTTCTGTTCGATGAAGATCAGCAGGAGCATCACGGAGCAGTTCGCCCCCGACCTGCTCCCCTCCGCCTCGGAGGAGGAGATCGAGGCGGGGATGCTGGAGAAGTCGAAGGAGTTCGCCGCGAGCGGCAACAGGGTGTACCTGCCGCTGGCGGACTGACACTGACACCGGGCGAAAGTGCAGGAAGTGGCGGCGCTGTCCTGGGTGTTACGTGCCCGGGGCGGCGCTTCCTGGCGGTTCATCAGATTGTCTGTATTGAACCCGAAGAGTATGAGCAATGGCTGGTTTCACGTGATGAGTCCTCTGATCGCCTGGTTGCAGAGGCAGTTCGGCGACGGTAGGGACACGGAAACGTGGCAGGTCTATGTACATTTCGGCAGGGGCTCACCCTGGCTTGACCATTTCCTTATCTGTGCCTTACCTTCCGCTGTGCTTGGCCGAAAAAATGTGCGCCCCGACGGGGGGCGCCAGGGGAGGGAAACACAGTGAGCTGGTACCTGAACGTACTCAAGAACTACGCGGGCTTCAGCGGTCGTGCGCGCCGCAAGGAGTACTGGATGTTCGCGCTGTTCAACGTCATCATCGCCGGCGTCCTGCTCGGTATCGGCGCTGCCATCGACACGCAGATCCCGTACATCATCTACATCCTCGCTGTGATCATCCCCTCGCTCGCCGTCGTCGTCCGCCGGCTGCACGACACGGGCCGTTCGGGCTGGTGGTTCCTGATCTCGTTCGTCCCGCTCGTGGGCGGCATCATCCTGCTCGTCTTCATGTGCTCCGAGGGCACGCACGAGGCCAACGAGTACGGCGCGAACCCCAAGCTGGCTCCCCAGGCAGTCTGAGTCCGGCAGGTGCTCCGACCGGATCGGAGCACCACCGCACACTGAACAGAGCAGAGGCCGGGTGCAGAAAGCTGCACCCGGCCTCTGCTGTACGGGAACGCGGCACCGGCCTCTCAGGTACGGAGTCGGCAGGATCACTCCGGCGTACGGGAATCGGGCCGGATCAGTCCGACGCACGGGAATCCGGCAGGCTCACTCCGACGCACGGACCCGGGGCCGGATCACTCCGGCTGGTGTTCGGGGCCGCCGAAGTCCGGACTGGTGAAGTCCGGGCTGGTGAAGGACGGACGCGGTCCCGCCGAGGGGCCGTCCTGCGGGCCGGAGAAGTCCGGTCTGCTGTAGCCGATCTTCGGGATGCGGTTCGCCGAGCGGTGCGGGGTCCGTGAGGCCGGCCCCGCGGTCGGGTCGGCGAGGGCGTCCCGCAGGAAGGGCAGGATGCCGCGCTCCAGCAGTGCGTGGCGCCATGCCTCCCGGGCGCGTGCCACATCCTCGGGCAACTCCTGCTCGTCGTCCATGGCCGGCAGTGCGGTGGCCCCGTTCCGCAGCGCGGTGATGAGGAGTCCGACCGCGGCGACGAGGATGGCCGCGGCGGCGACCGCCGCGAAGAACCAGCCGGCGGCGACCAGGGTGCCGCCGAACGCCAAGGCCGGGCTGACCGCCTTCAGGAGATAGCCGACCAGCAGGAATATGAGGGCGGCGGAGCCGGCGAGAACGGGGGCCAGTGCGGCGATGACGGCAAGGGTTCCCGCCCCCGGCCCGTCCGGTTCGTCCGGGGCCGATCCGAGGGCGGTCCCGGGGGCCGACGCATCGGCCGGTCCGCGGAGTTCGCCGCGGACCTTCACGTAGTGCTCGTACTCGGTGGCGGCGGCTGCGGTGATCAGAGCGGTGGCGTTCAGCGCCATCGTCCGCAGTTGTTCCGCGTTGAGCCGGTCCCCCACACCGTCCAGATCCGGGCGTTCGTGAGCATGGCGCAGAGAGTCGGCAAGGATCCGCTCGTACTCGGGTCGGTCCTCGGCCAGCAGGTGCGGAGCGCTTTTCATGTGCATCCCCCGATGCTCCGTAAGGCCTGATCGACCGCCTGGGCCGGGCAATCGGGCGGAAACGGAGGAGAGCCTGCTACTGATACGCCGATGGTAGAGCGACCACGGCACGGGTTGACAGGGGGTTTCCGGAAATAGGCCCAGTGGTCGGCGTTGTCAGGTCGTGGGTGCGTCTTCCCCGACAGCTGTCAGTCATTCAGGGGAAGTTGGACAACCAGTAGTTTTCCGGCCATGGTCACTCCGCCGTCCATGGCGATGGCGAGCCCGTCCGCGTACACGTGCGGACCGTCCACCACGGGGCGGGCGCTGTCTTCGCCGTCCTCGGATCCGACCTCGCCGAGCAGGTACGGGATAGGGCTGTGACCATGCACGACGCGCTGTCCGCCGTACGTCGACATCAGCTCGCGAACAGCCTGCGAACCGCCCTCGTCGCGGAAGGCGAACCGCTTGGTGAGCTTGCGGAAGAGGTCCCAGCACTCGTCGGCGTCATTGCGCGTGAGAATGGCGTGCACCGTGTCGTTGACGTCCTCGATGGTGGTGCCGTAGTCGAGGTAGGCCGTCGTGTCGGAATGCATCAGCAGATGCCCGTCCTCCTCGACGACCGCGTCGAGCCGGGCCATCCACTGCAGGTGGACGTCCTGGAGGCGCTCCATGTCGGTCTTCTGGCCGCCGTTGAGCAGCCACGCCGCCTGGAAGGTCGCGGTGCCCGCACCGGAGTTCACCGGGGTGTCGCCGAACCTCTTGGCGCCGAGGAGAAGCAGCTCGTGATTGCCCATGAGTGCCTTGCAGTACCCACCGGCCGCCGCGGCCTCGGCCGAGAGCCGCATGACGAGATCGATCACGCCGATGCCGTCCGGTCCCCGGTCGGTGAAGTCGCCGAGGAACCACAGTCTGGCGTTGTCGGCGGACCACCGGCCCTCGGAGTCGATGAGGCCCTGCTCGCGGAGGGCGGCAAGGAGCTCGTCCAGGTAGCCGTGGACGTCGCCGACGACGAAGAGGGGGCCTCGCCCCGTGCCGGAGGCGGGCCGGGGCTGGGGAACGGCCTGTACCTGGACGGTGTCGCCACGGTTGATCACGGGAAGATCGCGCGCGGTGGGGGTGTACCCCTCCGGCACGTCGCCCATGACAGCGTTGCCGGGATGCGGCGACGGCGAAGGCATCGGTGCCTGCGCATACGGCGGTACGCGGAAGTCGCGCAACGTCGCTGTCCGCACCACGGGTTCCTGACCGGCCCCCTGAGTCATCGACCCCTCCACCACCGTCGCGCCGCCGTACACCTGACGGGCCCTGCCTGGTAGAGGTGGTCCGCGGTGTCGTGCGCCCATCATAGGAATGCGGATCGTGCTCTGGGACGCACCAGGGGTGGTGAATCCGAGTGCACGCATGGTTCACCGACCGTTTGGTCCGGATTGGTCCGATCAGTCCCCGGCGGGGGAGCGCGGCGGGCTGACCGTGGTGCGCGGTGGACGTCGCTGCGAGGACGTCCGGACGATGAGTTCCGTCGGTATCACCTGCTCCAGCGGTCCGTCGTGTTCGACGCCCTCGATGGCGTCGATGAGGAGCTGGACGACAGCCGTGCCGATTCTGCGTGGCTTGAGCGAGAGCGTCGTGATGGGGGGATCCGTCGCCGCGTACACGGTGGACTCGCTGCAGCAGACCACCAACAGGTCCTCGGGGACCCGCAGGCCGTAGCGGCGGGCGGCGGCGAGCAGATCGGTCCCATTGGGGTCGAAGAGCCCGTAGACGGCGTCAGGCCGGTCCGGGCGGGCGAGGAGCCGGTCGGCGGCCACGGCGCCCGCACAGGGGTCGTGGGCCGGATAGGACTCGTAGACCGGGTCCTGGCCCACCCGCTCGCACCAGTGGAGGTAGGCGGTGGTGGAGAGGCGGGTGTAGGTGTCGGTGGTGGTGCCGGTCAGCAGCCCGATACGGCGGGCTCCGGCGGCGGCCAGGTGGTCGAGGAGGTCGAGGACGGCTGCCCGGTGATCGTTGTCGACCCAGGCGGTGACCGGCAGCGTGCCCGCCGGTCGGCCGTCGGACACGACGGGCAGGCCCTGCCTCACGAGTTCGGTGACCACCGGGTCCTGGTCGGAGGGGTCGATGACGACGGTGCCGTCCAGGGCGACGTTCGACCAGACGTCGTGGCGCGAGGTGGCGGGGAGGATGACCAGGGCGTAGCCGCGGGCGAGCGCCGCCGATGTGGCGGCTCTGGCCATCTCCGCGAAGTAGGCGAACTCGGTGAAGGTGAAGGGTTCGTCCCCGTACGTGGTCACGGTGAGGCCGATGAGCCCCGACCTGCCGGTACGGAGGGTGCGGGCCGCGGCGGACGGGCGGTAGCCCAGCCGCTCGGCGACCTCGCGGACATGTCGGCGGGTGGCGTCCGGGAGCCTGCCCTTGCCGTTGAGCGCGTCGGAGACGGTCGTGATGGAGACTCCGGCCGCGGCGGCTACGTCCCGGATCCCCGCCCGTCCCTGTCGGCCGCTGCGCCGGGGCGTCTCTGTCCGGCTCACCTGGTGCTTCCCTGCTGCTGTCATGGCGAGCCGATAGTAGGGCTCCGGCGGTGGGTTGGGCCGGTCGCATATGCGTACGTTGACAGGCACGTTTCTGCATGATCGTAAGGCACTAAATGCCTTGTAAATCAAGGGCGTTGGCGGGACGGAGGTCGATGTGTCATGTGCCGGTGTGCATGAACCTGCTAATTGGTTCATGTCTCGAAGAGGTCTCAACTCACCTGTTCGAGTGATGCGCGCTACGGAGTGAGCCACCGGCGCGCGCCACGGGGTGCGACGCTCCCCCCGGCAGGCTCGTGGGACCGCCGGGCAGGGGCGGCGCTTTCCGGCACAGCGGACGATTCTCCGGTCCGGCCATTCGCAGGAACGTCGAATCCTCTTAAGGTGAGCAGTATTGATGTGTACGGACGGTCGAGGAGGACCTGCGGTGAGCGAGACGAGCCCCAAGCTGCGTGCCGAGCTGGATGGTGTGCCTGCCTATGTGCCGGGCAAGCCGGCGGCTGCCGACGGACCGGTTGCTTTCAAGCTGTCCTCCAACGAGAACCCGTATCCGCCGCTGCCGGGGGTCATGGAGTCCGCGCTCGGGGCCGCCGCGAACTTCAACCGGTACCCGGACATGGCCTGCACCGGCCTGATGAACGAGCTGGCCGACCGGTTCGGTGTGCCGGTCTCCCATCTGGCCACCGGTACCGGCTCGGTCGGTGTGGCGCAGCAGCTGCTCCAGGCCACGTCCGGCCCGGGTGACGAGGTCATCTACGCCTGGCGCTCCTTCGAGGCGTATCCGATCATCACCCAGGTCAGCGGGGCGACCTCGGTCAAGGTGCCGCTCACCGACGGCGAGGTGCACGATCTCGACGCGATGGCCGAGGCGATCACCGACCGCACCCGGATGATCTTCGTCTGCAACCCGAACAATCCGACCGGCACCGTGGTGCGCAGGGCGGAGCTGGAGCGCTTCCTGGACCGGGTGCCGGGCGATGTGCTGGTGGTGCTCGACGAGGCGTACAAGGAGTTCATCCGGGACGCCGATGTCCCGGACGGCATCGAGATCTACCGGGACAGGCCCAATGTGGCGGTGCTGCGGACCTTCTCCAAGGCGTACGGCCTGGCCGGTCTGCGGGTCGGGTTCGCGGTGGCGCACGAGCCCGTGGCGGCGGCCCTGCGCAAGACCGCCGTCCCCTTCGGGGTCAGCCAGGTCGCCCAGGATGCCGCGGTCGCCTCGCTGCGGGCCGAGGACGAACTGCTGGGCCGGGTCGGATCGCTGGTCGGCGAGCGCACCCGCGTGTACGAGGGCCTGGTGAAGCAGGGCTGGACCGTGCCCGAGTCCCAGGCCAACTTCGTCTGGCTCCGGCTCGGGGACCGTACGCTCGATTTCGCCGCGGCGTGCGAGCGGGCGGGTGTGATGGTCAGGCCGTTCGCGGGCGAGGGTGTGCGGGTCACGATCGGTGAGACCGAGGCCAACGACCTGTTCCTGAAGGTGGCGGAGTCGTACCACAAGGAGCGGTAGGAGGCGGCTCGACCGCCTGCGTGCCGGTGGCCCCGGACCTCTGTCGACGAGGTCCGGGGCCACTGTGCTGAGCGTCGGACGGACGCGGATGCGATGTCCGGTATCGGTGGCTCGGTCCGGTCGGCTTGAAAGTACCCCCCGGGCGATGCCTTCGAAGATGTGTGCGCCATAATTGCTTGTGAATGTGAACGCGTTCACAAGCGCGCCCCGTTTCATCCCGTGATCGGTGGGTTCGGCGGAGCGAGCTGCGGCTGTGATCACGGCGAAGCAAGGAGAAAAGGACGTGAACCTAGCTCTGGCGCCAGAGACTCTGGCGCGATGGCAGTTCGGCATCACCACCGTCTATCACTTCCTGTTCGTCCCACTGACGATCTCCCTCGCCGCCCTCACGGCCGGCCTGCAGACCGCCTGGGTGCGCACGGACAACGAGAAGTACCTCAGGGCCACGAAGTTCTGGGGCAAGCTCTTCCTGATCAACATCGCCATGGGTGTGGTCACGGGCATCGTGCAGGAATTCCAGTTCGGCATGAACTGGTCCGACTACTCCCGGTTCGTCGGTGATGTCTTCGGTGCGCCGCTCGCCTTCGAGGCGCTGATCGCGTTCTTCTTCGAGTCCACGTTCATCGGGCTGTGGATCTTCGGCTGGGACAAACTGCCGAAGAAGATCCATCTCGCGTGCATATGGATGGTCTCCATCGGGACGGTCCTCTCGACGTTCTTCATCCTGGCGGCCAACTCCTGGATGCAACACCCGGTCGGTTACCGCATCAACGAGGAACGGGGCCGTGCCGAGCTCACGGACTTCTGGCAGGTGCTCACCCAGAACACCGCGCTCACCCAGTTCTTCCACACCATCACGGCGGCGTTCCTCGTCGGCGGCGCCTTCATGGTCGGCATCTCCGCCTTCCACCTCGCGCGCAGGAAGCACATCCGGGTGATGCGGACATCGCTGCGCCTCGGGCTGGTCACGGTCGTGGCCGCGGGCATGCTCACCGCGGTCAGCGGTGACCTGCTCGGCAAGGTGATGTTCAAGCAGCAGCCGATGAAGATGGCCGCGGCGGAGGCCCTGTGGGAGGGGGAGCACGGTGCGCCCTTCTCGCTGTTCGCGGTGGGCGATGTCGCCGAGGGGCACAACACCGTAGAGATCTCGATCCCCGGAATACTGTCCTTCCTCGCGGACGACAGCTTCACCTCGTACGTCCCGGGCATCAACGACATCAACAAGGCGGAGCAGGAGAAGTTCGGCCCGGGTGACTACCGGCCCAACATCCCCGTGGCCTTCTGGAGCTTCCGCTGGATGATCGGCTTCGGCATGGCGTCCTTCGGGCTCGGACTGCTGGGGCTGTGGCTGACGCGGAAGAAGTTCATGCTGCCGCAGGCCCTGCGGACCGGTGAGGACGAAGTGCCGCACCTGGTGCTCTTCAAGAACAAGGCGCTGAGCCCGAAGCTCACCCGGCTCTACTGGATCGTCGCCCTGTGGACCATGCTCTTCCCGCTGATCGCCAACTCATGGGGTTGGATCTTCACGGAGATGGGCCGCCAGCCATGGGTGGTGTACGGCGTGTTCCAGACCCGTGACGCGGTCTCCCCCGGTGTCTCGCAGGGGGAGGTCATCACCTCGATGATCGTCTTCACGGTGCTGTACGCGGTGCTCGCCGTGATCGAGGTCAGGCTGCTCCTGAAGTACGTCAAGGCCGGACCGCCGGAGCTCACGGAGGCCGACCTCAATCCGCCCACCAGGATCGGCGGCCATGACCAGGACGCCGACAGGCCCATGGCCTTCTCCTACTGAGAGCAGCGGAGCTGAGAGATGGAACTCCACGACGTCTGGTTCGTGCTCATCGCCGTCCTCTGGACGGGGTACTTCTTCCTGGAGGGATTCGACTTCGGAATCGGCGTACTGACCAAGCTGCTCGCCCGTGACCGCAAGGAACGGCGCGTACTGATCAACACGATCGGGCCCGTCTGGGACGGGAACGAGGTGTGGCTGCTCAGCGCGGGCGGTGCGACCTTCGCCGCCTTCCCCGAGTGGTACGCCACGCTGTTCTCCGGCTTCTATCTGCCGCTGCTGCTCATCCTGGTCTGCCTGATCGTGCGCGGTGTGGCCTTCGAGTACCGGGCGAAGCGGCCGGAGGAGCGGTGGCAGACCAACTGGGAGCACGCGATCTTCTGGACCTCCCTGATCCCGTCGGTGCTCTGGGGTGTGGCCTTCGGGAACATCGTCCGGGGCGTGAAGATCGACGCGGACATGGAGTACGTCGGCAACCTCTGGGACCTGCTCAACCCCTATGCGATTCTCGGTGGGCTGGTCACGTTGTCCCTCTTCACCTTCCACGGCGCCGTGTTCGCCGCGCTGAAGACCGTCGGGGACATCCGGGAGCGGGCGCGCAGGCTGGCGCTCGGACTGGGTCCGGCTGCCGCGGTACTGGCCCTGGGCTTCCTCCTCTGGACCCAGGCGGACAACGGCGACAGCTGGAGCCTGGGGGCGCTGGTCGTCGCCGTGGTCTCACTGGCCGGCGCGATCGGGGCCATCGCGAGGGGACGGGAGGGCTGGTCGTTCGCGTTCTCCGGACTGACCATCGCGGCGGCGGTCGCCATGCTCTTCCTGACGCTCTTCCCGAGCGTCATGCCGTCCTCGCTGAACGACGCCTGGAGCCTGACGGTGACCAACGCCTCGTCGTCCCCGTACACACTCAAGATCATGACCTGGTGTGCCGCTGTCGCGACTCCGGTGGTGCTGCTGTACCAGGGCTGGACGTACTGGGTGTTCCGCAAGCGGATCGGCACGCAGCACATCGCCGATCCGCACTGACGGGCGACGGCGCAAGCCGAGAGCCGACGGCCGAAAGGCACGGGCGCTGCGTCAACAGGTGCTGCGTCGAACGACTGGCATGAGCTCACTGGGGAGCTGTTTCACGTGAAACCGATCGATCCGCGTCTGCTTCGGTACGCCCGCGCCACCCGTCTGTTCCTGGCGGCCGTGGTGGCACTCGGACTGGTCGGCGCAGCCCTGGTGATCGCCCAGGCCATGCTGGTCGCCGAAGTGGTGGTGGGCGGATTCGAGGGCGGGCTGACCGTTTCCGGACTCCGCACACCACTGCTGCTGCTCGCCGCGGTCGCGCTCGGCCGGGCGTTGGTGGCCTGGCTGACCGAACTGGCCGCGTACCGGGCCAGCGCTGCGGTCAAGTCCGAACTGCGCGGCAGGCTCATGGAGCGGGCGGCGGCCCTGGGTCCTGACTGGCTGGGCGGGCAGCGCACCGGTTCGCTGGTGGCTCTCGCCACCCGGGGGATCGACGCACTCGACGACTACTTCTCGCGGTATCTCCCGCAACTGGGACTCGCGGTCGTGGTTCCGGTGGCGGTTCTGGCCCGGATCGTCACGGAGGACTGGGTCTCGGCCGCGATCATCGTGGTGACGCTGCCGCTCATTCCCCTCTTCATGATCCTCATCGGCTGGGCCACCCAGTCCCGCATGGACCGTCAGTGGCAGCTGCTGTCGCGGCTGTCCGGGCACTTCCTCGATGTCGTCGCGGGGCTGCCGACACTGAAGGTCTTCGGTCGCGCCAAGGCGCAGGCCGACTCGATTCGCACCATCACCTCGCAGTACCGCGTGGCCACGCTGAAGACGCTGCGGATCGCCTTCCTGTCGTCCTTCGCGCTGGAGCTGCTGGCGACGCTCTCCGTGGCGCTGGTCGCCGTGACGGTCGGGATGCGCCTCGTCCACGGGGAACTCGACCTCTACACCGGCTTGGTGGTCCTCATCCTGGCGCCCGAGGCCTTTCTGCCGATCCGGCAAGTGGGTGCTCAGTACCACGCCGCGGCAGAGGGGCTTTCGGCCGCCGAGGAGATCTTCGCGGTGCTGGAGACCGAACCCCGGCCGGTGGGCGCCCAGGACGTCCCGCCCTCGTTGCGGCTGGACCTGGAGCATGTGACGGTCCGGCACCGGGGCCGCACCGAACCCTCGCTGGATGCCGTGTCCCTGGTGGTGGAGCCGGGTGAGACCGTCGCCCTGGTCGGCCCCAGCGGGGTGGGCAAGTCCACGCTCCTGAACGTGGTGCTGGGGTTCGCGGTGCCCGACGAGGGACGGGTGCGGGTCGGCGGAACCGACCTGTCCGAGCTCTCCCCCGAACGCTGGCGCGAACAGATCGCGTGGGTCCCGCAACGTCCTCATCTCTTCGCCGGAACGATCGCGGAGAACGTACGGCTGGCGCGTCCGGGCGCCGACGACGCCGCGGTCACGGCGGCGCTGAGGGACGCGGGAGCGTACGACTTCGTGACCGGCCTGCCGGACGGTGCGCGGACACTGCTGGGTGAGGACGGCGCAGGGCTCTCCGCCGGCCAGCGCCAACGGATCGCACTGGCGCGGGCGTTCCTTGCCGACCGGCCGCTGCTGCTGCTCGACGAGCCGACCGCGAGCCTGGACGGTGAGACGGAAGCGGGCATCGTCGATGCGGTACGGAGGCTGGCGGCGGGGCGCACGGTGCTGCTGGTCGTGCATCGCCCCGCGCTGCTCTCCGTGGCGGACCGGGTGGTGGCGCTGGAGCCGCGGCCGGCCGGGGTGAGCACCGTACGTTCGGCGGTGGCGGGCACGAGCGGGCCGGACGGGGCCCGCACGCTCGATGACCCGGCGGCTCGGGCTCCCGGTGAGCCGATGCCCACGGGCGATCCCGAGCTGCTCAAGGACACCGCCCCGAGGACAGGCGGCAGGGTGCTCGCCAGGGTCAGGGAGGCTGCCGGTGCCCAGCGCAGGAAGCTGGGCCTCGCGCTGCTGCTGGGCAGCCTCGCCGTGGGCTCGTCCGTCGGCCTCATGGCTGTCTCCGGCTGGCTGATCTCGCGTGCGTCGGAGCAGCCCCCGGTGCTCTATCTGATGGTCGCCGTCACCGCGACCCGGGCTTTCGGTATCGGCCGGGCCGTATTCCGCTATGCCGAGCGGCTGGTGTCCCACGACGCGGTGCTCAGGATGCTCGCCGAGCTCCGGGTCGCCGTGTACCGAGGACTCGAACGCGTCGCGCCGGCCGGCCTGCGTACGACACGGCGCGGCGACCTGCTGTCCCGGCTGGTCTCCGACGTGGACGCGTTGCAGGACTACTGGCTGCGCTGGCTGCTGCCCGCGGGAACCGCGCTCGCGGTCGGTGCCGGGGCTGTCGGCTTCACCACCTGGCTTCTACCTGAGGCCGGCGCCGTCCTGGCCGTCGGCCTGCTCCTCGCCGGCGTGGGCGTGCCGCTGGTCAGCGGGGCCTGCGCCCGGCACGCGGAGCGCCAACTGGCTCCGGCCCGGGCCGCGCTGGCCACCCGGATCACCGATCTGCTCGGCGGGACGGCGGAGCTGACCGTCGCCGGTGCGCTGCCCTCCCGCAGGCGTCAGGTGGGCGCGGCCGACGGCGTACTCACCCGGATCGCCTCGCGCGCCGCGACCGCGACCGCGCTCGGCGGCGGACTCTCCGCGCTGATCTGCGGGCTCACCGTCGTCGGTGCCGCGCTGGTCGCCGTTCCTGCGGTGCTCGACGGGCGACTGGCCGGCGTGGAGCTCGCCGTCGTCGTCCTCACCCCGTTGGCGGCGTTCGAGGCCGTGACGGGACTGCCGCTCGCCATGCAGTACCGCCGGCGCGTCAAGCAGAGCGCCGAGCGGGTCTACGAGGTGCTCGACGCCCCCCTGCCGGTCCAGGAGCCCGCCGCGCCGGCCGAGGCGCCGGCCTCACCCTTCCCGCTCTCCGTACGGGCGTTGTCGGCGCGTTACGAGGGAGCCCGACGGGATGCCCTGCACTCCGTGGACCTGACGCTGCTCCCGGGTAAGCGGGTGGCTGTCGTCGGGCCGTCCGGCTCGGGAAAGACGACGCTCGCGCAGGTTCTGCTCCGATTCCTGGACGCACGGGAGGGGACGTACCGGCTCGGCGGCGTCGAGGCGGCCGCGCTGGACGGGGACACGGTCCGGACGTTTGTCGGGCTGTGTGCCCAGGATGCCCATGTCTTCGACAGTTCCATCCGCGAGAACCTCCGGCTTGCCCGCACCGGCGCCACGGACGGTGAGCTGCGGGACGCGCTCGCCCGGGCCCGGCTGCTGGACTGGGCCCTGTCGCTGCCGGACGGCCTCGACACCCTGGTGGGCGAACACGGTGCCCGGCTCTCCGGCGGCCAGCGGCAGCGGCTCGCGCTGGCCCGTGCACTTCTTGCGGACTTCCCCGTTCTCGTCCTCGACGAGCCCGCCGAGCACCTTGATGTGGCCACGGCGGATGCGCTGACGGCCGATCTGCTGGACGCCACGCGGGGGCGTACGACCGTACTGATCACCCATCGGCTGGCGGGGCTCGACGCGGTGGACGAGGTCCTGGTGCTGGACGGAGGCCGCGTGGTGCAGCAGGGGACGTACGCCGCTCTGGCCGCCCAGGACGGGCCGTTGCGCCGAATGCTGGATCGCGAGCAGGAGCCGGAGCGGCTGGAGGCGGCGCGGAGGCGGGAGACGCGGCAGGTAGCGGCGCGGACGTGACGGTGGAGACGGCGGCCGACTTTCCGGACGAAACATGACTAACTAGGCTTCGCTCATGCCTGAGCAGGACGCGAAGGACTCACCCGATGCCACGCAGGCCGACGAGAGCCTGCAAGAAGCGTCCACGGAGCTGACCGCCCGTGTTCCGCAGCTCCTGGACGCCATGCGCTCCCTCGGAACGGGGCTGCAGCTCCATTCCACACTCGAGCGCATCTGCGAGACCGCGGCCGAGCTCGCCCACGCCCGCTACGCGGCGATCGGCGTGGTCGACGATTCGGGCGACGGCCTTTCCGACTTCATCAGCCACGGAGTCCCGGTAGAGATCGCTCACGCCATCGGGCGCCGGCCCGATGGCCGTACCGGGCTCCTGGGCGCGCTGATTCGCGATCCGGGTCCCATCATGCTGTCGGACGTATCGGCCGACCCGCGCTTCACCGGGTTTCCGCCCGCCCACCCGAGGATGCGGACCTTCCTAGGGGTGCCGATCCGCGTCCAGGGCGAGATCTTCGGGAATCTCTACGTGGCGGAGAAGCACGGCGGGGCCGACTTCGACGACAACGACCTGCACATGCTGCGGGTGCTCGCCACGGAGGCCGGGATCGCCATCGGTCACGCGCAGTTGTACGAGGCCGCGCGCCAGCGGGAACGGTGGATCGAAGGTTCGGTGGCCGTCACCACCGCCCTGCTCTCCGGTGGGGACGCCGACGACGCGCTGGCTGTCGTCGCCGAACAGACGCGCCGTCTCGCCGACTCCGCCGCGGGAATCGTCCTGCTGCCGGCCGAGGAGGGCGGCCTGGAGATCGTCGCCGTCGCCGGCGCCAAGCCGTCCGCCTCGCTCGGAGTGATCATTCCGGCCCGAAGCCCTGTGGTGGCGGCGCTCCTCAGGGGCGAGGCGGTCTTCATGGATGACGCGGCGACCGACCCCCGCATGATCACCAGGCTGTCCCACCAGTTCGGCCCGCACATGCTGCTGCCGCTGCGCAGCGGCGGGCGGGTGCTCGGCGCGCTCGCCGTCCCGCGTGAACGGGGCGGCCGCCCGTTCACGCAGGCGGAGCGAACGCTGGCCACCCAGTTCGCCGCGCAGGCAGCCCTCGCGCTGAAGATGGCCGAGGCCCAGCGCGACCGGGAGCGGCTCGCGGTGTACGAGGACCGGGACCGAATCGCCCGGGACCTCCACGACCTGGTCATTCAGCGCCTGTTCGCTGCCGGGATGATGCTGGAGCGGGCGCAGCGCGGCTCGGCCGTCCCCGCGGTGCGGAAGGGCGTCGGACGGGCCGTCGACGAACTGGACGTGACGATCCAGGAGATCCGTACCGCCATCTTCGCGCTGCAGCAGGAACCGGCTGAGGCGCCGTCCGGACTGCGGACCCGTGTGCTGCGGGAGATCAACATGGCGGCGGTACCCCTGGGCTTCAGGCCGACGCACCGCTTTCTGGGGCCCGTCGATTCGCTGGTCGGCGAACTGGCGGGCAAGAACCTCATCGCGGCGCTGCGCGAGGCGCTGTCCAACACGTTCCGCCACGCCGGTGCTTCCAAGGTCGAGGTGAGCGTGGATGCGACCGCGACCCTCCCGGACGGACGGGACGGGGTGCGGCTCTCGGTCGTCGACGACGGGGTGGGTATCCCGGACAGCGGGCGGCGCAGCGGACTGCGCAACCTCGCCCGTCGTGCGGAGTCCTTGGGGGGAGCGAGCTGGTTCGGGGCGGGGGAGGACGGTGGCGGGGCGGCGGTGGTCTGGGAGGTCCCGCTCTGACGGTGCCGGGACATCGGCCGGACCCTTCCGTGCACCGTGCGGCCGGCTTGAGCGGGCGGGCGTCGGGCGGGGTCAGCGGGCGGCGAGGATCCGCTCGATGACGACCGCGACACCGTCCTCGTTGTTGGAAAGGGTCACGCCGGAGGCGGCAGCCACCGCGGCCGGGTGGGCGTTGCCCATCGCGAACGAGGCGCCGGCCCAGCTCAGCATCTCGACGTCGTTGGGCATGTCCCCGAAGGCGACCACTTCGGCCTGGGCGATGCCACGCTGCGCACAGCACGCGGCGAGCGTGGCGGCCTTGGAGACCCCGAGTCCGCTGATCTCCAGGAGGGCGGTGGGACTGGAGCGGGTGAGTGAGGCCCGGTCCCCCGCTGCCTCACGGGCCAGCGTGAGGAAGGTGTCCGGAGCCAGTTCGGGGTGGTGGGCCAGGACCTTCAGGACCGGGGCGGCGGAGCCCGGCGCCTCCTCGTGAAGCAGCTTCTCCGCGACGGCGACCGTGGCCCCAGGGTCCATGTGGAAGGGCGGGTAGGCGGGTTCGTAGTGGATGCCCGTGGCCAGCTCGACTGCGAAGGAGACCCCCGGTGCGGCCTCCCGCAGGACGTGAACCACGTCCAGGGCCACGTCGCGCTCCAGCGGGCGGACCTCGATCAGCCGGCCGTCCGCGTGCAGATCGGCGACGGCGGCCCCGTTCGCACAGATCGCCATGCCGTGGCCGTGCACATGGGCGCTCACGACGTCCATCCAGCGGGCGGGCCGCCCGGTGACGAAGAAGACCTCGATCCCCGCCTCCTCCGCTGCGGCGAGGGCGGCGACGGTGCGGTCCGACAGAGTCTTGTCATCGCGCAGCAGGGTGCCGTCCAGGTCGGTGGCGATCAGCCGTGTCACGGCAGGCAGAGGCGAGTCGGTAGCTGAGGTCACCTGCCCATTCTCCCGCATGGAGTTGCACGGGCGTGCAGAGGGGCGCACATCTGAGATGGCGCGCCTCTGAACTGCAGAACATGGCAAGGGCATATGCCCACGGCTGTTCGGCCGCGCATCGCGCCCGAGCGGGGGAGAAAGCAACCGGACGAGCAGAACGCAGCCGGACCCGGCCCGGACGGTCAGCCGAGCTGGGACAGGCCCTCGGTGGCGATCCGCTCGAACACCTTCTCGTCGACGGCGAAGTCGGAGTCGGGCACCGGCCAGTGGACGACGATCTCGGTGAAGCCGAGCTCGGCATGCGTACCGGCGAAGTCCACGAACGCGTCGAAGGACGACAGCGGACGGTCCGGCGTGAACCCGGTGAGCAGTACCTTGTCCAGCTCCGAGACATCCCGGCCCACGGACTCGCAGGCCGCGCCGAGCCTGGAGACCTGTCCGCGGATGGCCGCGACGGACTGCTCCGGGGTGCCGCTCTCGTACAGCTTCGGATCGCCGGTCGTCACCCACGCCTGTCCGTACTGCGCCGCGAGCTTGAGTCCGCGAGGTCCCGTGGCGGCGATCGCGAAGGGCAGCCGGGGGCTCTGCACGCAGCCGGGGATGTTCCGGGCCTCGTTCGCGGAGTAGAGCCAGCCCTCGTGTGTCACCGAAGGTTCCCGCAGCAGCCGGTCCAGGAGCGGCACGAACTCGTCGAAGTGGTCGGCGCGCTCCCGCGGCGTCCACGGCTCCTCATCGCTCCTGCGCAGCGTCGTGGCGTCGAAGCCGTTGCCGCCGGCGCCGATCCCGAGCGTGATCCGTCCCTCGGAGACGTCGTCCAGCGTGATGAGGTCCTTGGCGAGGGTCACCGGGTGCCGGAAGTTGGGTGAGGTGACCAGGGTGCCCAGCCGCAGCCGCTCCGTGGCGGCGGCAGCGGCCGTCAGGGTCGGGACCGCGCCGAACCACGGGCCGTCGCGGAAGGTCCGCCAGGCCAGATGGTCGTAGGTGTACGCCGCGTGGAAACCCAGTTCCTCGGCGCGGACCCACAGGGCCCGGCCGCCGTCGTGCCAGCGGCGGATGGGGAGGATCACGGTGCTCAGGCGGAGTGAGGACGTCATGCACCCGACTCTACGGCGATGCGCGGTGTCCTCCGCGTCGGTGCGGCTCTTCGCGTGCGGGGGCGGAGCGGGCGCGGGCAGGGGCGGAGCGGGCGCCGGGAGTCCGGCCCCGGCGGCCGTACCGCTCGTGCGGTCACTTGCCCAGTCGCAGGAACTGCGGTGGTACGGAGTCGGTGAGCCATACCCCGTTGGTACTGACGTGAAAGACGTGGCCCGCCCGGTGCATGGCTCCCGCGTCCACGGAGAGGATGACAGGCACCCCGCGCCGGGCACCGACGCGAGTCGCCGTCTCACGGTCGGGCGACAGGTGGACGTGGTGGCGGGCCATGGGCCGCAGTCCCTCGGTACGGATCACGTCGAGTGCCCGGCCCACTGTGCCGTGGTAGAGGTACGCGGGTGGTTCGGCCGGTGGCAGCCCGAGGTCGACCGTGACCGTGTGGCCCTGGTTCGCCCGGATGCGGTCGCCGTCCACGGCGAAACGCTGCTTGTCGTTGGCAGCGACGACGTGGTCGAGCTCCGCGCGGGTGACGGGGAATCCGTGCCCGGCGCAGGCCCGCATCAGTTCGTCGATCGGCACCCAGCCGGAGGGGTCGAGGGTGATTCCGATCCGTTCCGGCTGATGCCGCAGGTGTTTCGACAGGTACTTGGACACCTTGACGGTGCGTCGTTCGTCCATCCCGCCAGAGTGCCCGCAGCGTTCGCCCCGGCGCACCCGGATTTCGCTCAGAGTTCGTGACACTCATGGCGGTGCCCAGGTTTGATCCACAGCCAACTCAAGTTATCCACAGGGTATTTGGCAATTCTGTGGACAAGTCGCGGGCGATTCAAGACGTTTGTCCAAGTTCTTCTGATCTGACATGAAATGAAGTCAACGCATCCAATGTTCTGGCGTGGACCTCCCGTTCAGCTGCCGCCGCTACGAAGGCGGCAATGCCCTGCGGGCCAACAAGATCCTGGACAGCCTGCATTGTCGAAGCCGGGATGAGCACGGGTCGCGTCCCGGAGGGCTCCGCTGGGGCATCGGGCGCGGTGAGGTGCTTCTGCAGATGGCGTACTGCCAACCGGCCCATGGCGCGCGCCAGTTCGGCGTCCACCGCCTGCTGGGCGAGCGGGCGCAGGCGGCGCACCATCGAGGCCGCCTCCGCCGCGTCCGTGTCCGTGCGCCTCCGGTGTCCCGCGTACCGGGCGAAGACGTGCTCGGCGGTGAACTCCAGGAAACGGGAAGCGATGTGCTCGACCTGCTGCCGGAGTTCCCCCAGATGGCCGGAGATTGCGGACAGAGGAACTCCGGCGGCATGCAACTCCACTGCCACCGACAGCTCTTGAGGACTCGGGACCAGAAATTCGTCGCCGTTTTCCGGCACGGGCTCGAGTACGCCGAGAGCAACTGCGTCCGCCACCGCGTCGGCGAACCCGTCCGTCACCGCACCCTCGACCGGCGTGCTGCGCGGAGTCCCCGCGAATCTCGCCTCCAGCTCCGCCCGCGTGATCCGGCCGGCTTCCTCGTCCGACCACGGGCCCTGTACCTCGGCGACCAGACCGAGCACCCCGCCGAGCCCGCGTCCCGTGTCCCAGGCATCCAGCAGTTCCCCGATGCTGGTCAGGGTGTAGCCACGGTCCAGCAGGCCGGCGATCTGCCTGAGGCGGGTCAGGTGTATCTCTCCGTAGACGTTGGCCCGCCCGCGCCGCTCCGGTGCCGGCAGGAGCCCGCGGTCCTGGTAGGCGCGGATCGTACGGACGGTCGCACCGCTCGCCTGCGCCAGGCCCTCGATCCGGTACTCCGGGTCGACCGGTCCTCTGCCGTCCGGACTCGCCGGCGCGTTCCGGCCCTGCGCTCCCGACGGTCGGAGCCCGCTCACAGGGGTGGCTTCAGCCGGGCGATCCCGCGCAGCACTCCGGGGCTGATCCGCGAAAGCAGCCGGGAGCCGCGCGCCTCGGGTGTCACCGGCACGACGGCCCGGTTGTGCACCACGGCCCCGAGGATCGCGTCGGCGACCTTCTCCGGCGGGTAGTTACGGAGCGCGTACAGGCGGCCCGTGCGCTTTCGGAGGCGGCTCTCCTCCGCCGCATCCGTCCCGGCGAAGCGAGCTGTCCCGGTGATGCCGGTGTTGACGATGCCCGGGCATATCGCACTGACCCCGATCGACTGCTCGGCCAGCTCCGCGCGGAGGCATTCGCTGAGCATCAGCACGGCCGCCTTCGAGGTGCTGTACGCGGGCAGCGCCCTCGACGGCTGGTAGGCGGCTGCCGAAGCGATGTTGACGATGTGGCCGCCCTGACCGCGGGCGGCCATCTGCTTGCCGAAGATCCGGCAGCCGTGGATGACACCCCACAGATTGACGTCGAGGACGTTCCGCCAGTCCTGGCTCGTGGTCTCCAGGAAGGACCCGGACAGTCCGATCCCGGCGTTGTTCACCAGGACGTCGACGACTCCGTACTCCGCCATGACCTTCTCGGCGAGCTTCTCCATCGCCTTCTCTTCGCCCACGTCCACAACCTCGCTCCAGGCGTCCGATGCACCGGCCCGGAGGACCTCCCGTGCCACCCGGGCTGCTCCCTCCGGGTCCCGGTCCACGACCACCACCCGCGCGCCCGCTGCTGCGAACGCGAGAGCGGTGGCGCGGCCGATGCCACCGGCCGCGCCCGTCACCAGGACCAACTGCCCGCCGAACCGGTCCGCGTGGGCCCCGGTCGCCACTGTCTCCGGCACGGGCGGGCCGCCCGTGGCGGCCGCTTCACCGGCGGTGACGAAGTCGCTGATCCAGGCGGACAGCTGATCCGGCCTGGTACGCGGCACCCAGTGCCTGGCGGGAAGGGACCGCCGCACCAACCGGGGAGCCCAGGAGCTGAGTTCGTCGTAGAGCGTCGCCGAGAGGAAGATGTCACCGGTCGGGGTGATCAGCTGGACGGGCACATGGGCGACCGCGTCGGTGCGAGGTCTACGCAGGCGGGCCCGGACGTTGTCGCGGTAGAGCCAGGCCCCGTGGGACGCGTCCCTCGGAAGCGAGGACGTCGGATAGCCGTCCGCGGGCACTTTCTCCATCCGCCGCAGAATGCGCGGCCACTGCTTGCCGAGCGTGCCACGCCAGGCGAGCTCGGGCAGGACGGGTGTGTGCAGGGCGTACACGTACCAGGACTTGGCGCCCTGTCCGAGAAGCTGACCGAGGCGACGGGGAGTCGGGCGGGACACCCGCTGCTTGATCCAGTGCCCGAAGTGGTCGAGGGACGGGCCCGACATCGAGGTGAACGAGGCGATCCGGCCCTTGGTCCGGTCGACCGTGGCGAACTCCCAGGCCTGGACCGAACCCCAGTCGTGGCCGACCACGTGCACCGGCCGGTCCGGGCTCACCGCGTCCACGACGGCCAGGAAGTCGTCCGTCAGCTTCTCCAGCGTGAAGCCGCCGCGCAGGGGTCTGGGCGCCGTCGACCGGCCATGTCCCCGCACGTCGTACAGCACGACATGCCAGTGCCCGGCCAGCCGCAGCGCGACCTGCGACCAGACCTCCTTGCTGTCCGGATAGCCGTGGACCAGGACGATCGTCGGCCGCGTCGGGTCGCCCAACTCGGCGACGCACAGCTCGACTCCGCCCGTACGAACCCAGCGCTCGCGCGCACCCTGCAGATTCACGCAGCCCCCTTGGTCTGTGCGGTGTCGCGGTACCTGCCGGTAACGTGACACCGACGAATGTGACAATCCCTGGCGGCTGCGTCAAGGGGTGCGCCGCGCCTGTGGACAACGGTATGTGGACAACTCGGTTCGGTCACGGACGCGGACGGACGCCGTGCGAGGGCGGACGCCGTACCCGGACGGACGCCGTACGTCGGCGGACGCGTGCGAGGGCCACACGGATGCCGGACGCGGCATGCGCGGCGCTGGGGCAGTGTGTCCGGGCTCGGGCCGGTTCGCGGCTCCCGGCTCCTCCCTCGTGGGGTCCTCCCCTACGGGTCCGTACGCCTGGAGTCGGACGCGGATACCACCGTCAGGTCTGACGACTCCTGTGGTGCGCGCCACTACCTTCGAAGACGTGACTGTGATCGCGACCGAAAGCCTGAGCAAGCGGTTCCCCCGGGTGACCGCTCTTGACCGGCTCTCCTTGGACATCGGACCGGGCGTAACCGGCCTGGTGGGCGCCAACGGAGCCGGCAAGTCCACATTGATCAAGATCCTGCTGGGTCTGTCCCCCGCCACCGAGGGCCGGGCCGCGGTGCTCGGGCTCGACGTCGCCACCAGTGGCGCCGCGATCCGGGAACGGGTCGGGTACATGCCCGAGCACGACTGCCTGCCCCCTGATGTATCGGCGACCGAGTTCGTCGTACACATGGCGCGGATGTCCGGACTGCCGCCGACGGCAGCGCGCGAGCGCACCGCCGACACGCTGCGCCACGTCGGTCTGTACGAGGAGCGCTACCGCCCCATCGGCGGCTACTCGACCGGTATGAAGCAGCGGGTGAAGCTGGCACAGGCGCTGGTCCACGACCCCCAGCTGGTCCTCCTCGACGAGCCGACCAACGGTCTGGATCCGGTCGGCCGTGACGAGATGCTCGGTCTGATCCGTCGCGTCCATACCGACTTCGGTATCTCGGTGCTGGTCACCTCGCACCTCCTGGGCGAGCTCGAGCGCACCTGCGACCACGTCGTCGTCATCGACGGCGGCGCGCTGCTGCGTTCGAGCTCCACCAGCGACTTCACCCAGATCACGACGACCCTGGCTGTCGAAGTCACCGACAGCGACGACCACCCGGACGGCACCGACGCCCTGCGCCGGAGCCTCACGGGGGCCGGGGTCAAGCTCATCGGCCTGGACGGACTCGACTCGGAGGGGCTGCCCGGCGCGGGCCACATCCTCCTGGTCGAGGCGACGGGCGAGGAGACGTACGACCTGGTCCGCGACAGCGTCGCCGGGCTCGGGCTCGGTCTCATCCGGATGGAACAGCGGCGGCACCACATCGCCGAGGTCTTCCGCACCGAAGAGGCACCGCAGGCCATGACCGCGTCAGCCGGGGCCGTACAGCAGAAGGGGAGCGGTCGCGATGAGCACTGAGACCGGGACCGTGACCGGGAGCGACACCTCCCGGATCCACAACATCGGGTACCGCTCCTACGACGGGGTCCGCCTGGGCCGGGCCTATGCCCGCCGTTCGCTGTACTCCCAGTCCCTGCGAGGCTCCTTCGGGCTGGGCCGTTCCGCCAAGTCCAAGGTGCTGCCGATGCTGCTGTGCGGGGTGATGTGCCTGGTGGCGCTGATCCTCGTCGCGGTCGCCATCGCCACGCCGAACATGACGAAACTTCCCATCAAGTACACGGCGTTCGCGATCTACCTGCAGGCGGTGATCGGGCTCTTCATCGCCTCGCAGGCGCCGCAGTCCGTGTCGAGGGACCTGCGTTTCAAGAGTGTTCCGCTGTACTTCTCGCGGCCGATCGAGCGGGTCGACTACGTGGTCGCCAAGTTCGCGGCCATGGCTTCCGCCCTCTTCATCCTCACCGGCCTGCCGCTCGTCATCCTCTACGCGGGTTCGCTGCTCGCGAAGTTCGACTTCGCCGACCAGACCGCGGGGTTCGGGCAGGGGTTGGTATCGGTGGCGCTGCTGTCCGTGCTGTTCGCCGGGATCGGACTGGTGGTGGCCGCCCTGACGCCGCGGCGCGGGTTCGGTGTCGCAGCTGTGATCGCCGTGCTGACCATCACCTACGGTGCGGTCTCCACGGTCCAGGCGATCGCCTGGTCGACGGACTCCATGGGGGCCATCACCTGGCTGGGTCTCTTCTCCCCGATCACGCTGATCGACGGGGTGCAGACCGCGTTCCTCGGTGCCACCACCAACTTCCCCGGCGGAGTGGGCCCGGGTGCCGGTGCCGGGGTGGCCTATCTGATCGTTGTACTCGCGCTCGTCGCCGGCTCGTACGCCGTACTGATGCGCCGCTACCGGAGGGTCGGGCTGTGACCACCATCGAGATCGACCACACGTCGCGCTGGTTCGGGAACGTGGTCGCTGTCAACGACGTGAGCATGACCGTGGGGCCCGGAGTCACCGGGCTGTTGGGCCCCAACGGTGCCGGAAAGTCCACGCTGATCAACATGATGGCCGGGTTTCTCGCTCCGTCGACGGGCAAGGTCACGCTCGACGGCAAGACCATCTGGCGCAACGAGGCGGTCTACAAGGCGATCGGTATCGTGCCGGAGCGGGAAGGCATGTACGACTTCCTGACCGGCCGGGAGTTCGTCGTCGCCAACTCCGAGCTGCACGGGCTCGGCGACGCGGAGGCGCGCAGGGCGCTGGCCACGGTCGAGATGGAGTACGCGCAGGACCGCAAGATCTCGACGTACAGCAAGGGCATGCGCCAGCGCGTGAAGATGGCGTCCGCCCTGGTCCACGAGCCCTCGGTGCTGCTCCTCGACGAACCGTTCAACGGCATGGACCCGCGCCAGCGCATGCAACTGATGGAGTTGCTGCGTCGGATGGGGGCGGAGGGGCGCACGGTTCTCTTCTCGTCCCACATCCTCGAGGAGGTCGAGCAGCTCGCCTCGCACATCGAGGTCATCGTGGCGGGGCGGCATGCCGCGTCGGGTGACTTCCGGAAGATCCGCCGCTTGATGACGGACCGGCCGCACCGCTATCTCGTGCGGTCCAGCGACGACCGGGCACTGGCTGCCGCGCTCATCGCCGACCCGTCGACCGCGGGGATCGAGATCGACCTGAGCGAGCAGGCCCTGCGTATCCAGGCCGTCGACTTCGGGCGCTTCACCACGCTGCTGCCGAAGGTGGCACGCGAACAGGGCATCCGGCTGCTGACCGTTTCGCCGTCCGACGAGTCCCTCGAATCGGTCTTTTCCTATCTCGTAGCGGCCTGAGTAGTGGCCTGAAAGGAGCTGTGAAGCGTCATGTACGACCCCACAGTCGCCCGGCTCACCTACCGGGCCCTGCTCGGCCGGCGCCGGGCCGCCATCCTGTTCATCCTGCCCGTACTGCTGGTGGCCATCGCCGTGGCGGTACGGGCGTTCGCCGGGGCCGATGACGACGTCGCCTCCGGTGTGCTCGGTGGTTTCGCCATCGCCACGATGGTGCCGCTGATCGGCGTCATCGCCGGGACCGGAGCCATCGGGCCGGAGATCGACGACGGTTCGATCGTCTATCTGCTGGCCAAGCCGGTGAAGCGGCCCACGATCATCTTCACCAAGCTGATCGTCGCCATCGCGGTGACGATGCTCTTCTCCGCGCTGCCGACCTTCATCGCGGGCATGATCCTCAACGGCAACGGCGGGCAGATCGCCGTGGCGTACACGATCGCGGCGCTGGTCGCCTCGATCGCCTACAGCGCGCTGTTCCTGCTGCTCGGCACGGTCAGCAGGCACGCGGTGGTCTTCGGCCTGGTGTACGCGCTGGTCTGGGAAGCCCTCTTCGGCAGCCTGGTGCCGGGGGCCAGGACCCTCAGCGTGCAGCAGTGGTCCCTCTCGGTCGCCGAGAAGGTCGCCGGGGACGGCCTGGTGACCTCGGATGTCGGCCTGCCGCTCGCGACGGTCCTGCTGGCGGGCGTCACGATCGTGGCCACGTGGTACGCGGGCCAGAAGCTGCGGGCGCTGAAGCTGGCCGGCGAGGAGTGAGGCCGCTTCCACCGGCGTGAAACGGCATGCAACCCCCGTCCTATGGGCGGGGGTTGTCCTATGAGCGGACAGTGGAGCGCGTAACTGTACGGTTATCGGCTCGTTGACCAGGGTGCGTGGAGGCAACTGGGATCTGTGGCGTCGAGCTTTCGTGAAATCGGGGAATGCCGGCACCGGTGAGGCTGTGCCCGCCGGTGCCGGTCATCGAGTGAGTGGCAACCGTGAGCGTCCTCCGCCCTCGCAGCCCGGGGACAGGGCCGTCCATCGCCGTTTCCGCGCACGAAAGGCATGCCCATGCCCACGGAAGTAGCCCTGCTCGAATCACACGCCTTGCGTGTCGAGCGGATGGGGCGCGTCGACGCCCTCGACAAGGTCAAGAGCCTTGTCATGCTCCCCGACGGGATTCACGTTCGCACAGATGACGTGGCTCGTTACTTCGAAGTATCCACAGCCTCGGTCAGAAGGCTGACCGACCGGCATCAACAAGAGTTGACCGACAACGGTATGAGGGTTCTACGAGGTGATGACCTGCGCTCCTTCCATGGCGACATGCTGTCGCTATGGGAGGGGGAGGCGCCGGAAAGTTATCCACAGGCTGCCACTCAGCTGCGCCTCTACACCCGCAGGACCGTGCTCAACGTCGCCATGCTTCTTCGCGACAGCGACATCGCCCGCTGCGTCCGGACCTATCTGCTCGACGCCGAGGAGGACCTCCGGGCGTCCATCGCCTCGCTCGACCAACGGGTCACCCGTGTCGAGGGCTGCCTCGTGGGCGTCGGCAGTGCGCTCCAGGAGCTCGGTCCCGTACTGAGCCGGATGTCGCACCGGCTCGATGTCCTCGACCGGAAGCTGGACGTCACCCACCAGGTCGTCGGGGCCATCAGTCTCCGGCTCACCGATGTCTCGCAGGACATCGTCCGGCTCGATTCACGCATGGACGACCTCGCCCGGCACCTCAAGGACCTGAGCCGCCGCACCCACAGCTGACATCCGGCCCCCAGGAGGGCGGCCGCCGGGGCCGCGGGTAAATGAGTGGCCCCGGCGGTGGCCCTCGGGCAGAGTGAGGGGACGGCGCACGCGAACAGGGCGCCCACCGAGACCGGGAGAGGAGCGCGGCGATGACCGAGAGTCCGAGTCCGTCGAGTTCCCAGCAGGGTGGTCCGCAGCCGGTACCGCAGTAGCTGACGCATCAGCTGCTCGTGCACCGCTGGGCAGGGCCCCCGGGGTGGCTTTCCCTGCGCATCGCGCGGCCACCCTCCCGGAGGATTGGCCGAGTGGTAAGGCAGCGGCTTGCTAAGCCGTCGTCGGGGGCGTGCCCCCGCGCGCGTTCGATCCGCGCATCCTCCGCCACCCATGAGCAGCAGAACCGGCACCATCGCAGGAATCCCGGCCGCAGGAACTCCTGCCGACGGGAACCCCTACGCGCGCGTGGCCGTCCTGAGAAGCTCCTCGAGCACCACCGCGATGCCGTCGTGCTCGTTCGACGCGGTGATCTCGTGCGCCACCGCCTTGAGATCGTCGTGCGCGTTGGCCATGGCCACACCGTGCTGCGCCCAGCCGAACATGGGGATGTCGTTCGGCATGTCACCGAAGGCCAGCGTGTCCGCGGCCTTCAGCCCCAGCCGACGGGCGGCCAGCGAGAGCCCGGTCGCCTTGCTGAGTCCGAGGGGCAGGAGCTCCACGACACCCGGGCCCGCCATGACGACGTCGACCAGGCTGCCCACAGCGCCGCGCGCGGCCTTGGCCAGGGCGTCGTCACCGAGCTCCGGGTGCTGGATGTAGACCTTGTTCAGGGGGGCGGTCCACATCTCGGCGGCGTCGTCCACGAACAGGGCGGGGAGCGGCCCTTCCTGCACCCGGTAGCCGGGTCCGACCAGAACCTCGCCGTCGAGTCCGTCACGGCTCGCCGCCAGCGCGAGCGGGCCGACCTCCGCCTCGATCTTGGACAGGGCGAGACCTGCGAGCTGCCGGTCCAGGGTCAGGGAGGTCAGCAGCTTGTGCTCGCCCGCGTGGTAGACCTGCGCGCCCTGGCCGCACACCGCGAGGCCGTCGTAGCCCAGGTCGTCCAGGATGTGCCGGGTCCAGGGGACTGCGCGGCCGGTGACGATGATGTGCGCGGCGCCGGCCGCGGTAGCCGCGGCCAGCGCCTCGCGTGTGCGCTCGGAGACCGTGTCGTCGTCACGCAGCAGCGTGCCGTCGAGATCGGTGGCGACGAGCTTGTAGGGGAAGCTCACTTGGGGACCGGCTCCAGAACCTCGCGCCCGCCCAGGTACGGACGGAGCACCTCCGGAACCCGTACGGAACCGTCCGCCAGCTGATGGTTCTCCAGAATGGCCACGATCGTGCGCGGTACGGCGCAGAGCGTGCCGTTCAGAGTGGCCAGCGGCTGGACCTTCTTTCCGTCGCGCATGCGGACGGAGAGGCGTCGGGCCTGGAAGCCGTTGCAGTTCGACGCGGAGGTCAACTCCCGGTACTTGCCCTGGGTCGGGATCCAGGCTTCGCAGTCGAACTTCCGGGAGGCCGAGGCGCCGAGGTCGCCGGTGGCGACGTCGATCACCTGGAAGGGCAGCTCGAGGCCGGTGAGCCACTGCTTCTCCCAGTCCAGGAGCCTGCGGTGCTCGGCTTCGGCGTCCTCCGGGTCGACGTACGAGAACATCTCGACCTTGTCGAACTGGTGGACGCGGAAGATGCCCCGGGTGTCCTTGCCGTACGTACCGGCCTCACGGCGGAAGCAGGGCGAGAAGCCGGCGTACCGCAGGGGCAGCTTGTCGGCATCGATGATCTCGTCCATGTGGTACGCGGCGAGCGGGACCTCGGAGGTGCCGACCAGGTAGTAGTCGTCCTTCTCCAGGTGGTACACGTTCTCCGCGGCCTGGCCGAGGAAGCCGGTGCCCTCCATCGCGCGCGGCCGGACCAGCGCGGGGGTCAGCATCGGGATGAAGCCGGCCTCGGTGGCCTGTGCGATCGCCGCGTTGACCAGGGCGAGTTCGAGCAGCGCGCCGACCCCGGTCAGGTAGTAGAAGCGCGAGCCAGAGACCTTGGCGCCGCGCTCCATGTCGATGGCGCCGAGCGACTCGCCGAGCTCCAGGTGGTCCTTGGGCTCGAAGCCCTCGGCACCGAAGTCGCGGATCGTGCCGTGCGTCTCCAGGACGACGAAGTCCTCTTCGCCCCCCACCGGCACGTCCTCGTGGACGATGTTGCCGAGCAGGAGCAGCAGTCGCTTGGCCTCGGCGTCGGCCTCGTCCTGCGCGGCGTCGGCCGCCTTGACTTCGGCCTTGAGCTGATCGGCCTTCTTGAGGAGCTCGGTGCGCTCCTCGGGTGTTGCCTTGGGGATCAGCTTCCCGAGCGACCTCTGCTCGGAACGGAGTTCGTCGAAGCGGACGCCGGACGACCTGCGCAGCTTGTCGGCGGAGAGCAGGGCGTCGACGAGGGCGACGTCCTCTCCACGGGCGCGCTGGGAGGCGCGAACACGGTCGGGGTCCTCACGGAGCAGGCGAAGGTCAATCACCCCCCAAGGCTACCGGTGCGGGGATGCGCAGCTCGAACCGATATCGACAAGCGTGTCAGTTTGCCCGAATTGCCGGGATTGGTAATCCTGGCGGGGAATCATCGGGGCTGGTGGCGGACATTCGATGGGGAAACGCGGAGCAGGTGACGGGGAAGCGCGGAGCGGGCGACGGGCATGATCGTCAATGCCATCGATGTCGTCAATGTCGTCGATGGAGGGGTGCGATTGCTTCGAAAGTGGAGCAAGTGCCCTCGCGTTCCACCGCATCGTCGGTGCTTCGTGCGGGAGTTGGCGTGGGTGCGGGTCCAGGCCTTGTCCACAGGGGTGTGCGGGTCCATTTAGTTATCCACAGGCTGTGAAGAAGATCTGTGGATGCCGGAAGAGATCATTCCGAATGCCGCATGAAGGCGGATGGATTCCTTCCGAAACCTGGTTCGCGCACTCATTCGGGTGGGAATTGATCGCTCTGGGGAGTTGATCAATGGAATTGGGTCGACAGGGGCGGGGGTGGGGCCTGTGAGGGATCCGGGCCCACTGGGGTGATTTGTCGACCATGTCGTGTTGCGCTGTCGACTTGTCCCCAGGTTGCGGAGGGGCCTGTGGATAACTCTGCGCCGGGCATGAGATCCGACAGTAGAACCGGTCGGCTACACGCGACGGGCCGATCCCCGCCCCCGGCTCCCGTCCTGTCGGCCCTTGCCCTGTCCGTGGCTGGTCAGGCCCGGCCGTCCTGGCTGCGAGCGAGCCAGTCCGATGCCTCGGTGAAGTCCCTGTCGGAGGTCCCGGGCCGCAGGGCGCGCACTTCCTCGGGTGTCACTCCGGCTCGCGGATACGAACCCAGGAACCGCACCTTCGGGCAGATCCGCTTCAGCCCCATCAGGGCCTCCCCGACCCGGCGGTCCGCGATGTGGCCTTCCGCATCCACTGCGAAGCAGTAGTTCCCGATGCCCTCCCCCGTCGGCCGTGACTGGATCAGCATGAGGTTGACGCCTCGCACGGCGAACTCCTGGAGCAGTTCGAGCAGGGCGCCCGGGTGGTCGTCGCCGAGCCAGATGACGACAGACGTCTTGTCCGCGCCGGTCGGTGCCGACGGCCTGGCGGGCCGGCCCACCAGGACGAAGCGCGTCTGCGCGTTCACCGCGTCGTGGATCTCCGTGACCAGTGGTTCCAGCCCGTAGGTCGCCGCGGCGAACTCACCGGCGAAGGCGGCGTCGTAGCGCCCCTCCTGGACCAGCCGGGCACCGTCCGCGTTCGAGGCGGCGGACTCCCACACCGCGTTCGGCAGATGGGCCGCCATCCAGTTGCGCACCTGCGGCTGCGCGGCCGGGTGAGCGGTGACGGTCTTGATGTCCGACAGCTTGGTCCCGGGGCGCACCAGCAGCGCGAAGGTGATGGAGAGCAGCACCTCGCGGTAGATCATCAGCGGTGCGCCGCTGGTCAGCTCGTCCAGCGTCGCGGTGATCCCGCCCTCGACGGAGTTCTCGATGGGGACGAGAGCCGCCGCCGCCTCCCCGTTGCGTACCGCGTCCAGTGCCGCCGGTACGGAGACCATGGGGGCGAGCTCACGGGTGGCGGCTTCCGGAAGGGTACGGAGGGCGACCTCGGTGAAGGTGCCTTCGGGGCCGAGATAGGCGTAGCGCGTGGCTGACATACGGTCACCCTAATGGGCCGTACGGGAGGGCCCGGGCGAACTCACCCTTCCAGCAGACGCTGCCCCACGTACTCGCCGGGCGCGGTACCACCCGGAACGGCGAAGACGCCGCTGGCCTCGTGCCGGATGAACGGTGAGAGCGCGTCCCCACGGTCGAGTTTGCGCTGTACCGGGACGAAGCCCCTGAACGGATCGGCCTGCCAGCAGACGAAGAGCAGCCCGGCGTCCGGGGTGCCGTCCGCGGAGATGCCGTCGTGGTACGAGAACGGGCGCCGCAGCATCGCGGCCCCGCCGTTCTTCTCGGGGGAGGAGATCCGGGCGTGGGCGTTGTCCGGAATCAGCAGCCTGCCGTCCCGGCCTGCCTTCTCCAGGTCCATCCCGGTGGTCTCCGAGCCGCCGCTCAGAGGTGCGCCGTCCGCCTTGCGCCGCCCGATGACCCGTTCCTGACGGTCGACCGTGAGCTTCTCCCAGTCGTCCAGGAGCATCCTGATCCGCCGTACGACTGCGTAGGAGCCGCCTGCCATCCATGCGTGGGCAGAAGCGGAGGAAGGGGAGGGAGCCGAGCCGTCCGACGCATCGGAGGTGCCCCGGGCGTCTGCCGACGGGACGAAGATCCGCTGGTCGAAGTCGCTCTCCTCCGGCTTCGGGTTGCCTGTCCCGTCGATCTGGCCCATCAGGTTGCGGGCGGTCATCGGCCGGGCCGTCGCTCCCGGAGTGCGGTTGAAGCCGTTCATCTGCCAGCGCACCCGGGCCGTGGCGCCGGCCTCCTTCTGAAGGGCGCGCAGCGCGTGGAAGGCGACGAGCGCGTCATCGGCGCCGATCTGCACCCAGAGGTCACCGTCGGACCGTTTGGCGTCGAGGTGGTCGGAGGAGAACGGCGGCAGGGGGTCCAGGGCGACCGGCCGGCGGGCGACCAGGCCCGTGCGTTCGAAGAAGGTGCGGCCGAATCCGAAGGTGACCGTCAGCGAGGACGGTCCGGCGTCCAGGGCGACCCCCGTGTCGTGGCCGCCGCCCCCGGCCGGCTTGCCGGCCATCAGCGGCTGCGCCACGGCCGACCACCGGCGCATCAGGGCGGCGGCTTCCTTGCGGCCGGCGCCGGGCGCCAGGTCGAAGGCGATCAGATGTCCGCGGGCCTGAAGCGGAGTGGTGATCCCCGGTTGATGTTTCCCGTGAAACATTGCCTCGGTCGAACCGATGGCGGTCAGCGGGGCCGGTACGTCGTCGCTCGTCGCCGCATACCCGCCGGCGCCTCCGGCCGCGCCCAGCACCAGGCCGGTCGCTCCGGCTGCTCCCGCGCTGCCGATCAGCCGCCGACGGGAGATGCCGGCAGCGGCGATACCGCCGGGTTCGCCGTTCCTGTTCTTGTTCCTGCTCACCCTGCTCAGCCGATCTTCACGTTCTTGTTGACGGTCGTCTGGTCGATGTCCGACGTACGCACGGTCACCGTGACCTTCCAGTCGCCCGCCATCGGGATCTGCACACCGCCGGCCGTCCAGTGTCCGGTGGTGATGCGGTCGGGGACGACCGGCAGAGGGCCGATGTCCTTGGACTCCAGCGTGAAGGCGAGCTTCACCTCGGGTACGTCCATCGGTCGGTCGCCCGGCCCGTCGACCCAGACGTGCACGTTGTTGGCGCCGGTCCCGCCGGGGGTGACGTCCACCCGTACGGTCCCCTTGCCGTTCTGGCCGCCCGTGTCGAACGGCAGGCTCAGGTTGACCTGCCCGCCGGTCAGAGGGGCGGCCACCGCCGACTTGCTGCGGGCGGCCTCCTCCTCGGTGCGTCCGGGCTCGGTGGACGTCAGGATCGTGGTGACCGCGAGAAGCACCACGGCGATGCCCGTCTCCACCATGACCGAGCGGCGAAGTCCGGAGCGGTCCGGATCGGCGTCCCGGGCACGCTTCTCCTTCGTCGCCGTCAGAGCGGCTCGCTGCCTGGTGAGTTGGACGGAGCGCTCGGGGTCCACCTCCCCGGTGTCCCCGGCTGCGGGACTTTCCGTCTCGGCGTCGGCTTCGGAATGTCCCGTCTCGGCGTCGGCTTCGAAACTTCCCGCTTCGGCTGCGGGGTCCTCCGCACCGGCCGGCTCCTTGTCGCCGGCCAGCCGCGCCGTCCACCGCCGCGAGATCCACGCGACGCCGACGAGTACGGCCACCAGGGCCACCTTGATGAGCAGCAGCTGCCCGTACCGGGTGCCGGTCAGCGCGGACCACGAACCCAGCTGCCGCCAGGACTGGTAGAGCCCGGTCGCGGTGAGTACGAGCACGCTGCCGAAGGCCATGCGGGAGAACCGCCGTACCGCGCGGCTCGTGATGTCCGGTGTCCTGTGGAGGGCGACCAGCAGCGCGGTGAGCCCGCCGAGCCAGGCGGCGACGGCGAGGAGGTGCAGAACGTCGACCGGCATGGCGATGCCCGGCTGGATCCCGGTGGAGGCGTGCTCGGCCAGGGCCCACGTCCCTGCGATGCCGGCCGCGATGACCGCTCCGCCGATGGCGAGACCGAAGGTGAGGTCCTGCTTCTCCTTCTCGTCCTCGCGCTTGGCGTACGCCCCGAACAGGACGGCGATGAAGAGTGCGGAGGCGCCGAGGAGGAGCAGCCGGGAGACGAGTGCCGCCCCCGGCTTGGTGTCGAGTACGGACTGCAGACCGTCGAGGTCGAAGGCGTCCGCCAACTTCCCGGAGCCGGTGTAGGGGCTGCGCAGGAGCAGCATGGCGAGGGTGGCCGCGGTGAGTGTGACCCAGCCGCGCACGACGAGACGCTGCAGCGGCCGGGCGCCCGCCCCGCGCTGCCAGCAGGCGAGCACGAACGCGGAGCCGCCGGCAAGGAGGATGAATCCGGCGTAGGCGGCGTAGCGCGCGATGCCGTAGAGCGTTCCGACGAGGCCGCCGCCGGCTTCGTCGGAAGGCAGCGCGACTGCAGTCTGCGACGGGGCGCCGACGGAGAAGGTGAAGGCGCCGGAGACCGGGTGGCTGTCCGCGGAGACGGCTTGCCAGGCCACGGTGTAGGTGCCGTCGGGCAGGCCGCTGTGGAGGGTGATGCCGTACTGCACGGTGCCGCTCCGCAGATCACGGGGGCTTCCGGTGTCGGCCCGCTTCCCGCTCGGGTCGAGGACCCGGATCGAGTCCTCACCCATGGCGATCTGCTCGGAGAAGGTGAGCGTGACCTCCTTGGGGGCGGTGGCGACCACCGACCCGTCCTGCGGGTTACTCCCGGTGAGGGCGGCGTGTGCGGACGCGGGACTCGCGCCGGCCAGCACCAGGCCGAACAGCAGGCTGATCAGCGCGGCGAGGAGCGCGACCGCGGCGAGCGGCCGTCGTATCGGGGAGAGCCCGAAGGGCGGGGCGGTGGCTGTCATGGGGTGTCAGTACCTCACTGCTTCTTCGGGTTGTAGGTGGTCTCCTTCACGGGAACGTCGACCTTGATGGGGTCGGCCGTCTCGAAGTGCAGTTCCAAGGAGATCGTTTCGCCCTGCTTGGGACGCTGCTTGAGGTCCGTGAACATGATGTGGCTGCCACCGCGTTCGAGGTCGAGCTCGCCCCCGGCGGGCACCTCGAACGACGAGGCCATCCGCATGGCCTGGCCCTTCGTCTCGTGGATGGTGACGTGGTCCGAGAGGGAGCTGCTCACCGAGGTGAGCCGGTCGGTACCGCCGTTGTTCTTCACGATGAGGAAGCCGGCCGCCATGTCGCCGACGGGCTGCGGCATGAAGGCACCGGTCACCTCGAGTTCGGGCTTGCTCTGTGAGGAGCACCCCGTCAGTGCGAGCCCTGTGGTGAGGGCGAGGGCACCGATCAGAGCCGTGCGGTGGTTCACGGCTTCTCTCCCTTGATGATCTTGGGGAGGTCCTTGGCGTAGTCGTCGGCCGTGGTGTCCTCGCCGTACAGCACGTACCCCTTGTCGGTCTTCGGGGAGAACGCGATGACCTGGGCACCGTGCATCGACACGACGGTGCCGTCCTTCTCCTTCTTCGGCGGGTCGATGCCGATGCCGATCTGCCGTGCTCCCGCCTGGATGGTCGGGAAGTCGCCGGTGAGGCCGGTGAAGGCGGGGTCCTGGGCCTTGAGCCAGCTGCCCAGGGACGCCGGGGTGTCCCGTTCGGGATCCGTGGTGACGAAGACGACCTGGAGCTTGTCCCGGTCGGCCTCGGGCAGGGCCCGCTTGGCGAGTGCGATGTTGCTCATGGTCAGCGGGCACACGTCGGGGCAGTTGGTGTAGCCGAAGTAGATGAGTGTCGGCTTGCCCTTGGTCTGCTCGCGGAGGTCGTACGTCGTGCCGTGCGTGTCGGTGAGGACGAGATCGGGCTTGGTGAACGGCTGGTCGAGCACCGTCGCAGCCTTCGTCCCGGTCTCGACGGAGACGTCGGCGACGGGCTTGTCCGCCGACGCGTCGCCGCTGCCGCAGGCCGAGAGGGTCAGTGCGGCCACGGCGGCGAACGCCGCGGCCAGCACCGTCTTCTTGTTGCGCATGGAGAGCTGTTTCCTGGTCTGTGGTGCGGGTGGGGCCGGTGGGTCAGGCGCTACGGCGACGGCCCGCGAGCACGCCGAACGCCACGCCCGCGATGCCGATGACGATGCCGACGATGCCCAGAACGCGTGCGGTGCTGTCGGAGGACGAGGAGGACGCGGCCGAGGACGCGGTCTTCGAGGACGCGGTGGTGTCCTTGGACTTCGCGGCGTCCGTCTCACTGCCCTTGTCGTCCGCGGCGGCACCGTGGGCGTCCGCCGAGGCAGCGGTCAGCTTGAGGACGGGCGCCGGGCTCTCGGGCTCGTCGCCACCCGCGGCGGGCTCCTCGATCCAGCGGACGACTTCCTTGTTGCTGTACGTCTGCAGGGCCTTGAAGACCAGCTGGTCGGCGTCCTCGGGGAGCTGTCCGACCGAGAGCGGGAACTGCTGGAAGTAGCCGGGCGCGATCCCGGTGCCGTCGGCGGTCCAGGTGACCTTGGAAACGGCCTCGTTGATCTTCTTGCCGTGTACGTCGAGCGGCTTGGCCAGCTTGCTCTTGGTGATCTCGATCTTCCAGCCGGGCAGGGCCTGCGCGCTGACGGAGGCCAGCGGGTGGTCGGTCGGGAAGTTCACCTCGAGCTTGGTGGTGGAGGCGTTGTCGCGCTCGTTGGGGACCTTGAAGTTGATGGTGGCGTAGCCGCCCTTGGCGGCTTCGCCCTGCGGCTGCACGCTGACGTGCGCGGAGGCGGTACCGGCGAGCAGCAGGACGGTGGACGCGGCGACGCCGCCCGCGATGGCGATGCGTGAAACGTTCATGGCAGAGATCACTCCACAGGCACAAGGAAAAGGTGGTCCGGCACGCGGGTGCGCGACGGCATCGCGACAGCTCTTCTCCGGGGTAACGGGATCCGGGATCCGGGTCCGGGAGAGGAGTCGCGTCAGGCTGCGCGTACGTATACGGGTGGAGGCCCGCGCCTGATCACCATGTGCTGCAGAGGATCCCCGGTCGCGGGCGCCGGAGCGTCCATGGCGGTACGGGGAAGGAGCGGCCCGGTCGTGGGTCGCCCCAGAAGCCCCGCACGCAGGGTGCGTACGAGGGCCATGGCTGCCCGCAGTGCCCGCAGCCTGGCTCCGGCCGCCAGTTGCCGGCCGCCGTACGCCGAGAGCCGGGCCAGCCGGAAGAGTGCGATCTCGCCGCGCCGCAGGAGCCAGCCGGTGGCGAGTGCGGCGAGGAGGTGCCCGAGGAACATGGGCAGACTCGGCAGGAGGCCCGACACCAGGGCGCCCGCGCCTGGCGCGGAAGCGGCGTCCGTGGCCGCTGCCCCGCCGGATGCGAGGTGGGTGTGCCCGTGCGTCACGCTCGCGGGGTCGATGCCCGCGGTGGTGACGATGCGATGGGCCTCACCGGCGCTCAGTTGCGCCGGCCCGGCACCGCAGACCAGCCCGGCGGCGAACCGGATCAGCGAATCGTCCCCGGACGCCGTCGCGGGGCCGGGCGTGTGGCGGCCCGGTCCGAAGAGGACGTGCAGGGCGATCTGTCCGGTCGCGAGAGCAGCGGTGATCGACGGGAGTGCCCGCTCGCGCCCGGCGAGCAGTGCCGCGGCGGCGAAGACGCCGAGGAATCCGGCGAGGAGTGTCCACCCGGGCACGGCCGTACCGGCGGCCAGTGTGTGTCCTGCCGCGGCCAGCACGACGCAGACCGCGGTGAACACCGCGGTCCTCAGGAGCCGCAGACCGGCTCCGGCGCGTGCGACAGGCATAGACATGGCCGGGACATCATCGCACTGCGCCCCCTGCTCCCGTACGGCAGGTCCGGAAGGTCGGCAACTGTCCGCATCGCAGGCGATCGGGGAGTGTTGCACCTGTTCAGGAGCGCTCCTCGGCGTCCGCGGCGCCGGTCATACACCCGTATACGGAACATTCGCATCCGCCGAATGAGCGCTGTCACAGCCGATCCGTGCTTACGAAGTGCTCCGGGCGGCAATACGTATCGGTATGTCGAGCCGCAGCCAGGAGGCTGGAGCATGAGCATGTGGTGGTCACTCCATTTGCGGCGCGAAGCTGCGAGCGTTCCGCTCGCCCGTCGTTTTCTGCTCGGCACCATGGAGACCGCGGGGGTGGATCCGGACATCTCCTACGACCTGTCGGTCGCGCTCAGCGAAGCCTGTGCGAACGCCGTGGAACACGGCGGCGACCTGGGGGACGCCGGTGACCTCGCCGGCCTCGGTCCCACCGGTGACGAGCAGCCCGGACGTGGTTCCGGCCAGTACCGGGTCACCGCCTATCTGGACGGCGAGAAATGCCGTATCGAAGTCGCCGACTCGGGGCCCGGTTTCCCCGCCCGGCGCTCGCTTCGCACCGCCGCGCAGCAGTCCGCCGGGTCTCCGGCGGATCAGCAGCCGCCCGCAGGGCACACGCCGGCAGGTCACCCGTCGCCCGTGCGCCCGACGGGCGGGCACCCGGCGGGAACGCCGCCGGTGATGGCGGAGAGCGGCCGGGGACTCGGCCTGATCGAGGAGCTCGCCGATCACGTCCACTTCGGCAACCGCCCGGGGCGTGGTGCGGTCGTGAGCTTCGACAAGGTTCTGAAATGGCGGGAGGGCGCGCTGCTCATGGTGTCCTGAGCAGCGCGCCCTCCCGGCGTACGGGGCGGGCGCGGCCCCGCGCCCGGCCTGTGTCAGCCCTTGAGCCGGCCCATCCACGCCTCGACCTCGTCGGCCCGCCGCGGCAGCTTGTCGGACAGATTCCGGTTGCCGTCCTCGGTGACCAGGATGTCGTCCTCGATCCGGACGCCGATGCCCCGGTACTCCTCGGGCACGGTCAGGTCATCGGCCTGGAAGTACAGTCCGGGCTCGACGGTGAGGCACACGCCGGGCTCCAGGGTGCCGTTGACGTACGACTCGGTGCGTGCGGCGGCGCAGTCGTGGACGTCCATGCCGAGCATGTGGCCGGTGCCGTGCAGGGTCCAGCGGCGCTGCAGGCCCAGCTCCAGGACCTTCTCCACGGTCAGGTCGCCCAGCAGGCCCCACTCGACCAACTTCTCGGTGAGGACGCGCTGCGCGGCGTCGTGGAAGTCGCGGAAGGCGGCGCCGGGCTTGACGGCCGCGATGCCCGCTTCCTGGGCCTCGTACACGGCGTCGTAGATCTTCCGCTGCAGCGGGGTGAACGTGCCGTTGATCGGCAGCGTCCGTGTCACGTCCGCGGTGTAGAGCTCGTCGGTCTCCACACCGGCGTCGAGGAGCAGCAACTCACCGGAGCGGACCGCTCCGTCGTTGCGGACCCAGTGCAGCGTCGTGGCGTGCGGGCCGGCCGCGCAGATCGAGCCGTAGCCGATGTCGTTGCCCTCGACCCGGGCGCGCAGGAAGAAGGTGCCCTCGATGTAGCGCTCACTGGTCGCCTCGGCCCTGTCGAGGACCTTCACGACGTCCTCGAAGCCGCGTGCCGTGGCGTCGCAGGCCTTCTGCAGCTCGGAGACCTCGAAGGCGTCCTTGACCAGACGGGCCTCGGAGAGGAAGACACGCAGTTCTTCGTCGCGTTCGGCGGTGACCTTGTCGGTCAGGGCGCTCTCGATGCCCGCGTCGTGGCCGCGGACGTTGCGTACCGGACCGGTGGCCTCGGCCAGCGCGGCCGGGAGCTCGCGGACGTCCTTCGCGGGGATGCCCAGCAGCTGCTCGGCCTCGGCGAGGGAGTGGCGGCGGCCGACCCAGAGCTCGCCCTGGCCGTCGAGCCAGAACTCCCCGTTCTCGCGGTTGGAACGGGGCAGCAGGTAGACCGTCGCGTCGTGCCCGGCCGTGTCGCCGGAGCCGGTCGGTTCCAGCACCAGGACGCTGTCCTGGTTCCGGTCGCCGGTGAGGTAGGCGTACTCGGTGGAAGGACGGAAGGCGTACTCGGTGTCGTTGGAGCGGGTCTTCAGGTTGCCCGCGGGAATGACGAGCCGCTCGCCGGGGAAGCGCGCGGAGAGCGCGGCGCGGCGGGCGGCGGTGTGCTCGGCCTGGGCGATCGGCTCGAGGCCGTGGAGCTCGGTGTCGGCCCAGCCGGACTTCATGCTTTCGGCGAGCTCATCGGAAATGCCCGGGTACAGGCCGTTCTTCCGCTGCTTGATCGGCTCTGCTTCGGTGGCTTCCGGGGTCTCCGGGGTGAGCTCCTCAGACACGATTTGTCTCTCCTTATACGACACTGGACCCCATCCATCGTACGGGCGTACGGAAGGGGGCCCAGGGCCGGAAGACCTCTTACCGGTCCGGTGCGGCCGTCAGTCGAAGTGCGCGGCCAGCAGGACCACGTCCTCGGTGCCGTCGCTCCGGTCCAGGCCTTCGGGCAGGACGGTCCGCAGAACATGGTCGGCGACGGCTCCCGGGTCGTGGCGCAGCGCCTTCGGCACGCCGGCGGCCGCCGCGTGCAGTCGTGCGAAGGCCCGGTCCATGGGATCGCCGGTGCGGCGCAGCAGCCCGTCGGTGTAGAGCAGCACGGTCTCGCCGGGGGCGGGAGTGAACTCCACGCTCGGCGCTTCCCAGCAGGCCAGTATGCCCAGGGGTGCGGAGAGCGTCGTCTCCACGAACTCGGTGCGCCGGTCGCCGATGACGAGCGGCGGGGTGTGTCCGGCCCCGGCGAGCAGGATCGTGCGGCGTTCGGGTTCGCAGTAGGCGTAGAGCGCGGTGGCGGAGCAGGCCGGTTCGGTCAGCCGCAGGAGGAGTTCGAGATCGGAGAGTACGGCGACGGGGTCCTCGCCCTCCATGACGGCGTAGGCCCGTAGTCCGGCGCGGAGCCTGCCCATCGCGGCCAGGGCGCTCGGACCGGAACCGCCGACCGAGCCGACGGCGAGGCCGAGCGCGTTGTCCGGGAGGGGGAGTGCGTCGTACCAGTCGCCGCCGCCCTTCGGGGCGGTCCGGTGGCGGACGGCCAGCTGTACTCCGGGCACCCGGGGCAGCCTGGTGGGGAGCAGCTCCTCGGCGATGATCGCGGCATCCGCTTTGGCGCGTTCCAGTTCCAGGAGGCGGGCGAGGTGCTCGGTGGCGTAGCGGGCGTACAGGCCGACGAGGTGGCACTGGCGTTCCAGTGGTTCCGCGGGCTCGTCGTACAGCCAGACGGCCACGCCGAGCCGGCCGGAGGTTCGGGTGGCGAGCGGGAGCGTGTAGCTGGCGGCGTACCCGAGCGTGGCGGCGACTTCGCGGCAGCGGGGGTCGATGCCGTCGTCGCCGAGGATGTCGGGGCTGGCCAGGGGGGTGTCGGTGTCCGGGAGGCCGTCGAGGAAGCGGCCGTAGGAGGTGGCGTTGCGCGGCACGGTCTCGATGGTTCCGAGGTCGGCGTGGGCGAGTCCAAGGCCGATGGTGAGGGAGGGGCCGCCGCCGTCGGCCGGTTCGAGGACCAGGAGTCCGCGGCGGGCTCCGACCAGAGCCGCTCCGGCGCCCAGCAGTTCGTGGAGGGCGGTGTCGAGGGTGCTGGTTCCGGCCAGTCGCTCGGTCAGCTCGTGCAGCGTGGTCAGGTCGGAGACCCAGCCCGCCAGCCGGTCCTGGATGAACGCTCCCGGTGCGGCGGGCACAGCCCTGAGGGGTGCTGCAGTGTGCGTTGAAACAGGAACCATGGGATCGATTCCAGCCACTTTCGGCAGGTGTGGGGCGCTCATGATCGCCGGCTTTCCGACGGGTGTGTTTGGTCGAATAGCATGGCAAACCCCCATGTCATTCTGCGCCGCTATCAGTGCATCCACATGTACACGTACAAGTAAGGTGATGTCCAGCATTGTCCTTGCGATATTTGTGGTGTCCAAGGGTCTGTTAAGTTGGCCAAAAAATGCACCCCCGCGCAGCTATTTGCGGTCGACTGGGTGTGCTCGACAGGGGGCGCCCTCGGGGTGAAGTGCCGGAGGGAGCGTCATCCCGGGCAAGCTGGGTACGTAACCGTTGATGGCCAGGGGCAGTTCCGATCGCCCCGGAACCCGACAGCGCGCCCGGACGTCCTCACCCGTGACGGCCGCACCCCCCACCCGCGAGTGGCGGGGTTTGCACAAGGGACGGCAAGCGCGACGCGCACGCCGCCCGCGCGATGTATTGACTGGACTCGGCTCGGTTCCACACGGTTCGACTCGGCTCAGCTCCATTCTGTTCGGTTCCACTCTGCTCGGCTCGGCTCACGCTCGGCGCGGACTGCCTGTCCGTACCGCAGCCCGGTGAGCATGCACGCACAGCGAAGAGACGCACACGTGGTGTAACGAACACGTGGTGTGATGTGGACCTCGGCGTTCAACGGAAAGGAACGAGCGCTCATGCGCGAGATCCTCGGAAGGCGACGCAGGCACCGGCCCCGGCGCAAGGCAAGTTCCGCCCAGCTCGACGCGGCGCTGACCTGTGCCACCGCTTGGAAATGGCCCGTCCTCCCCGGAGCGGGACTGGCGACGGCAGGTGTGCGCGGCGAGCGCGGCCGCGGCTGCGCCTGCCCCGATCCCGAGTGCGCCGTACCCGGCGCACATCCCTTCGACCCCGGTCTCCTTGCGGCGACCACCGACGCGCGCATGGTGCGCTGGTGGTGGACCAACCGGCCGGCCGCTCCCGTCGTGCTGGCCACCGGTGGCCAGGCGCCCTGCGCGCTGAGCCTTCCGGCCGTGGCGGGTGCCCGGGCGCTGACCGCGCTCGATGCCATGGGGCTGAGACTCGGCCCGGTGGTGGCGACGCCGACCCGCTGGTCGCTGCTGGTCGCTCCGTACACCCTGGAGCGGCTCGGCGAGCTGCTGCACGCCCAGGACCGGGTGCCCAGCTCCCTGAGGTTCCACGGTGAGGGCGGCTACCTCATCCTGCCCCCGTCCGAGGTGGGTACGGGGCAGGTGCGGTGGGAACGGGCACCGCTGGCCGGTCCGGCCGCGCCGTGGCTCCCGGATGTGGAATCGGTCCTGGACGCGCTCGTCGAAGCGAGCAACAGCGCTCCCGACGGCGGCAGCCGGCTCGCGTACTGACGGACCGGTGACGGCTGCGGGAAACCGCTGACGCAGGAACGACGGGCGGCTCACTCGTAAGGGTGTGAGTCCGCCCGTGTTCTGCGTGAACAACCGGCGGGCGCGCGCTGGACGAGCTCAATTCGTGCCCAAATCCCCGCCCCTCATCGAATGGATACCCGTGCCGCGCGCAAAATGCGCTGATGGCAGGCTTTCTGATGACCTTTCCGCAGAGGATGACGAAAACGGTGCGGGGTGGAAGTCGGGCGGAAGTCCTGGTGGAAGTCGTGCGGAAGTCGGGGTGGAAGTCGAGGGGCACATGCTCATGCCGAGCCCTCGCCCATGCGTACAACGCCTCTGGTGGTGCCGGACATCTGTCCGAAAGCAAACACTCCGTCACCGCCCGTAGCCCTGAGGGGAGACGGCGCGCGCCGGTGTTCCCGGACCTTCGGTGTGCGTATCGGAACCCCTCCGCGTGCAACGGCCGAGGCGTGCGGCCGGCGGCGGAACGCGTGCGCGGAGGGGGCGCCGGTATCGGGGGCGGTCAGAGTGCCGTGGCGGGGCCACTCCGCCGGTGCTCCGGCGTGCGCCTCCGCGTGTCCCGCCCGGAAATGCGGACGCCCGGCCGCTGGCGACGGGGGATGCACCAGCGACCGGGCTTCCAGAACGGTAACAAGAGATCTGCTGTGAGCAAATTCGATCTCGCCTATTCGGACAGCAATTTACTTGCGAGTACGACGAGTTGTGACCGGGGTCACCGAACCGTCCGCAGCGTGATCACTGTCAGCTGAGCGTCACTTGGCGGTTGGTGAGCCCACCACGTGCCCGCCGCTCCTCGCCGGTGAGCGGGGCGTCCGACGCGAGAGCCTCGGCGAGCTGCTCCGCGAACTTCGCCGCGGGCTTCTCGCACTCCTCGGCACCCATCGCGGAGGGGAGGTCCCAGACCGGGACCATCAGCCCGTGCGCCCGGAACGAGCCGACCAGCCTCGTTCCCTCACCGAGCGAGGACGCGCCCGCCGCGTGCAGTCGCGCGAGCGCGTCCAGGAGCTGCTCCTCCGGGTGCGGCATGACCCAGCGCAGGTGGTTCTTCTCCGGCGTCTCGCACCAGTACGCGGCGTCCACCCCGGAGAGCAGCGTGGTCGGGATCGCCGCGGCGTTGGCGCGCTCCAGGGATGCCGACACCTCGGGGGTGGCGTTCTCCGCGTCCGGGACCCAGAACTCGAAACCTGAGTGCACAACCGGCTCGAACGCGGCGCTCGGGTCGAGGACGTCCTGCAGCCGAGGGCCCTCGGCGGACACACGGCGGGCGGCGACCGGCGAACCGGGCTCGGCCTCCAGTGCCCGCTGCAGGGTGTCGGCGAGGTCGCGGCTGAGGTCGCCGGAGGAGGTGTCGTTCTGCAGGGCGAGCAGGACGGAACCGTCGTCGCGGCGCAGAGCCGGCCACGCCATCGGCAGCACGGTTGCGAGCGTCACGGACGGTACGCCCTCGGGCAGACCGCCCTTCAGCGTCAGCTCGACGGTGGCGGCGGGCACCAGTTCGCGCAGGGCGATCCAGTCGCACTCCCCGGAAAGTCCCTCGAAGGGGCGCTGGACCAGCTCGGTCACGGCCTGGGCGGCGGCACGTCCGTGACACGCCTTGTAGCGGCGGCCCGAACCGCAGGGGCAGGGCTCACGGGCCCCGACGACCGGGATCTCACCATCCTTGAGCTGCTGCTTCCCGGCCTTGGACTGAGGGCGCTTCTTGGCCATGGTGGGCGTTCTCCCGATCGTGACGGTGCGGTCTCCGGCGCGAGCCTAGCCGCCCCCGCCACCGCGGGGTCACACCTGCTGCCGGGCCCGCCGCGGCCCCGTGCCGGCAGTTCCGCCCGGAGTCCGGACGGCTGCTGCCCGCGCCGCCCCTGCCGAGCCTCTTCAGTCCGCGTCGTCGAAGGCGTCGAAGGCGTCGGCGAAGTCCATACCGTCGAGTGCGCCGAGCCCGTGATCCGCGGAGACCAGGGCCCATACGGTGACCTCACCCGAGGTGTCGTCCCGTACGCCCCACTCCTGGGCGAGGGCGCTGATGATGTTGAGCCCTCGTCCGCCGCGCGCGGTGACCGACGGGGTGGCCGGAATCGGCCTGGTCGGGCCGCCCCCGTCCGTGACCTCGACCGTCAGGCCGCCCGTTCTGTCGACGCGCCATGCGGCGCGGACATCGCCGTCACCGACCTCTGTGTGCAGGCCCAGGGGCCTGCCGTGACGGCAGGCGTTGCTGAGCAGTTCGGAAAGGATCAATACGGCATCGTCGACAACCGTGTCCGACACCCCGTTGCTGCGCAGCTGCTCACGCATGCAGTGCCGTGCCTGCCCCACGCCTGCAGGGCCATGAGGAACGGCCATGCTCGACGACGTGGGCACCTCTTGTGCCACCACCAACGTCACCCCCGAGACCTCCTTCTCCCCACGCCACGGATTGGATGCCCCCCTGGGCTTCACCGGAAACCGGCCAAAGCCCTGCCAGTGATGCACTCGTAACGATCGATTGCGGAGCGAATGCGCCGGTGTACCCCCTGTAACTGATGTTAAAAGCGGCCCAGTTGCGAAAGGACCTGCTTTGGGCGGTTTGTAATGATTGCTTCCACGCCGAGGCTTACGCAGAGCTCGACGTCCTCCGGCTCGTTCACCGTCCATACGTGCACGCGGTGGCCTGCCCGGTGCAGGCGCTCGATGTACCCGGGGTTGCTGCGCACGATCCGCATCCCGGGACCGGCGATCCGGGCGCCGGCCGGAAGCCGCCCGTCGCGCAGTCGCGGCGAGACGAACTGCATCAGGAAGACGGTGGGCAGGGTGGGTGCCGCCGCGCGGACGCGGTAGAGGGACCGTGCGGAGAAGCTCATGACGCGTACGGGGGAGGGGCCGCCCGTCGGCGGACTGTCCAGGCCGAACTGCTTGAGCAGCAGGAGGAGGCGTTCCTCCACCTGCCCGGCCCAGCGGGTGGGGTGCTTGGTCTCGATGGCCAGCTGGAGCGGCCGCCCGGTGGCCCGTACCTCGCTGACCAGCTCGAGGAGCCGTTCCAGCGTGAGTACGGAGGTGAGCTCACCCGGCACCGGATCCCAGTCCGGGGACTCCTCGTGGTCCTTCCACGAGCCGAAGTCGAGTGCGGCGAGGTCGGCGAGTTCCAGGGCGGAGACCGCACCGCGCCCGTTGGAGGTGCGGTTCACCCTGCGGTCGTGCACACAGACGAGCTGTCCGTCCGCGGTGAGGCGGACGTCGCACTCCAAGGCGTCGGCGCCGTCCTCGATCGCCTTCCGGTAGGCGGCCAGTGTGTGCTCGGGTGCGTCGTCCGAGGCCCCGCGGTGGGCGATGACCTGGATGGGAGGGGGCATGCTGTGCTGCCGTGCGTGGGTCACCGCGTCATGGTGCCACCGTGACGCGGCGGGTGCGGGCACCTTGTCACGGGGGACCGTTTTGCCTGATGTAAAGATTGGTGTGCGGATGCACAGGTCCTGCTTACAGTGGCCTGACGTGCTGTGGGAAAAGCTGACCGCAGACACGTGCACAGCGGATCTCTTGCCGAATGCCGAGTGGAACCGAGGAGTAAAGAGCTGTGAGCACCGAGAACGAGGGCAACGAGGGCAACACGGTTCCGTCCGTACCGTCTGTTCCGTCCGCACCTCCCGTGCCGGCTGCCGCTCCCGAGGGCACCCCGCCGGGCGGCATGCCGGCGTCCGGGGCCACCCCGGCCCCTCCCGCGGACGCGCCGACGGCTCAGATTCCGGCTGCCGCCGCGCACCGGTCCGACCCCGAGCCGTCCCTGTTGCAGCGCGAACAGCCGCAGTACCCCTATGAGCCGCCGTCGCAGCAGCCCCCTGCCGGTCCGGCCTCCTGGCCGCCGCCTCCTCCGGCCGTCCCGTCGTACGCGGACGGTGGCGGCACCCCGGTGTGGGGCGCCCCGGTCGCGGCGGAGCCGGAAGGTCCCCGCAAGCGGCGCGCGAGCGGTCTGATCGCGGCCGTCGCGGCGGCCGCGCTCGTCGCGGGCGGCGTCGGCGGAGCCCTCGGCTACTGGGCCGCCGACAGCAACGACTCCGGTTCCTCGTCGGGATCGACCACGGTGGCCGCCTCCAACAGCCCCAAGGACTTCAAGCGCGAGGCGGGCACGGTCGCGGGCGTCGCGGCGAACGCGCTGCCCAGCGTGGTCACCATCGACGCGCAGTCCGGCGACGGCGAGGGCGGCACGGGCACCGGCTTCGTGTACGACAAGGAGGGCCACATCCTCACGAACAACCACGTGGTGGCCTCCGCGGCGGACAACGGCCAGCTGACGGCGACGTTCTCCGACGGCAAGAAGTACGACGCCGAAGTGGTCGGCCGGGCACAGGGTTACGACGTGGCCGTCCTGAAGCTGAAGAACGCGCCGGACGGACTGACCCCGCTGCCCCTCGGTGACTCCGAGAAGGTCGCGGTGGGCGATTCGACGATCGCGATCGGCGCGCCGTTCGGTCTGTCCAACACGGTCACCACCGGCATCATCAGCGCCAAGAACCGTCCGGTCGCGTCCGGCGACGGTTCCAGCAACAAGAACTCGTACATGAGCGCCCTGCAGACCGACGCCTCGATCAACCCGGGCAACTCCGGCGGTCCGCTCCTGGACGCGGGCGGTGCGGTCATCGGCATCAACTCCGCCATCCAGTCGACCACCGGGGGCGGCGCGGGCCAGTCCCAGGCGGGCTCCATCGGCCTCGGCTTCGCCATCCCCGTCAACCAGGCGAAGAACGTCGCCGAACAGCTGATCAAGACCGGGCAGCCGGTCTACCCGGTGATCGGCGCGACGGTCACGATGGAGGAGAAGACCGGCGGCGCCACGATCTCGGACCAGGGTGCGGCAGGCACCCCCGCCGTCACGCCTAACGGGCCTGCGGCCAAGGCCGGTTTGAAGGCCGGCGACGTGATCACGAAGTTCAACGACACGGTGGTCGAGAGCGGGCCGACCCTGATCGGCGAGATCTGGACCCACAAGCCGGGCGACAAGGTCACGCTCACCTACAAGCGCGACGGCAAGACGGCAACGGCCGAACTCGTCCTGGGCGAGCGCAAGGGCGACAGCTGACCGGCTGAGACAGTCCGAACGCTGCGCAGGGGAGGGGCCGCCGAAATCTTCGGCAGCCCCTCCCCCGCGTGGGGCCGTAGTGACGCGACAGCAGCTGCGGCCGGCAACAGGCTTGTGGCCCACCTCATGCCGGGGTTGCCCGGGAGGATCAGTGACCCGGTACGCTGTAGGCGCTCCGCTGCAGGTGGGCGGGGCGAGGGTGGGTTGCCCGAGCGGCCTAAGGGAACGGTCTTGAAAACCGTCGTGGCAGCGATGTCACCGTGGGTTCAAATCCCACACCCACCGCAGGTGAACGGCCTCTGACCAGCAATCTTGGTCGGGGCCGTTCGCAATACCGCTCACTGTGATCGCCCCATGTCCCCGTGGTTCCCCGTCTGTTCGGGCACGGGAGGGGCACTGCGCGGTGCACGCCACGGCGCGGTGCACGCCACGGGGCGGCTGTTTGGTCACACCTCTCTGCTGCTTTGATCAGCTCGTGACGCACACCGATGCCCCGACTGGTTACCGATCAGGGCAGATGAGTCTGTCCGTCGTCTTCGGCGGGGCATCCGTTGCCTTCTGGTTCTGCTGCCCGTTCTGGATGCTCGTCTGGCTGATGGCCCTGCCGCTCGGCCTTGCAGGTCTTGTCCGGGGTTCCATCGAATACCGCGCTGCCTCGCGTCAAAGCGCGGGTCGTGGTCCGTCTGTGACCGGCCTGGCCCTCTCGTCCATAGGGACGGTGGCGGCAGTCGCGTACATGATCTTTGTGTTCACCCATCCCGACCTGCCGATTCAGGAGTAGGTCGGCGCAGCGGCTTGGGGCTGGAGCTGCCAAGGGGCGAGAGCTCATGGCTCCTACGCTCGCCGTGAATCGGGCAGTCTCCTGACCTGCCCGCAATTGCCCGATCGGGGCCATGATCTTCGAGGCTCGCCAAATGGTGGCTACGTAAAGCCGTGGAGCCGACCGCCCCAGCCGCCACGGGCTACGTCTCGAAGCGTCCACTCCGTAGATCTCGCGGAGGTATTCCGGGGACTCGAAGGCGAGCGTGACGCTCGGGTGCTCCTTGGACTCGAAGCAGAAGATGGAGAGCCGCAGGTTCCCTTCCGTGTCGAGGTTGCCCACCGGTCGCCGGCCCGCGGCCGGAGCGGCCCGGCGGTAGTACTCCAGCGCCTCCGCACGGCTCCCGTCGTACGCGTAGAGCCGTTGCGCGGTCAGTCCCGCGTCCCCGCTGTCGATGCAGTACGCCGTCGGCCCCGTCCCGTCCCCGAGGGGGTGTGGCCCGCGGCGGGCGCAGCGCCGGCGCCGGCAGCTCGTCGAGCTTCGCGACAGCGGCGCCGGTGCCCTCGCACGTCGTGAAGGAGGAGATCAGGGAACAGCCGCTCAGTGCCGTCCCGACCAGCAGGGCCGCCGGTAATAGCCGCAAACCGGACAGTTCATGGCGGAAGGGTAGCGGGGGCGCGGAGCGCGGCCGAGACGTGGCGACCGCACCGATGACTCGGGTGGGGCCCGGACGCGCCCCACCGGTGACGAGCGGGCATGAACGGTGCGTCAGCCGCGGTGGTGCCCCGTCAGTTCCCTGTCCGGCGGGTGTGAATGGGGCGTGTGGCTGGGGTCAGAGGCTTTCAGGGCGTTCCGATGTCAGGCGGGCCGCTGAGGCGATCGCCGCGCGGGCCTCCTGTTCGGAGAGGCCTGTGCGGACCGCGGCGTCGGTCAGGGCGTCCGCGAGCGCGTCGCCGAAGCCGTGTTCGTAGGCGCGGCACGCCGCCCAGAAGAGGCGGGTGTTGCGCTGGCCCTCGTGGGCGGCGAGCACGAACTGGACGAGGCCCTGTCCCTGGCCGGCGCGGGAAGGGCGGCTCGTGACGTGGTGGGGGCGCGCGGGGGGCGTGAGTAGGCGCAGGAGGGCGCGTGGGCACGGGGCGGGCGAGAGGTGGGCCGTGCCGGGGGCGAGCCGGTACCTGCCGTGGGCGGTGACCGAGCCGGGTCCGACCAGATAGCCGCCGCTGCCGCGGACGTCGATGCCCGCGGCGAGGCGGCTCGCGGAGTTGGGCACGGTGCTGCCGGACGGTCCTGTCAGCCACAGGTGGCGGCCACCGCTGGGGGTCAGCACCGTCACCGTGGCCGGGATGGTGAACAGGTGCTGGAGGGCGATCTGCTGGAGTGCGGCCACGGAGTCGTTGCCGTGCGCCCCGTCGATGTCCAGGTCGATGCCGATGAGGCGGTGGGGAGGCCGTCCGCAGGCGATTCCGTATCCGGTGGCCCGGGGCGCGGCGGCGAAGAGCGCCCGCACCGCGGCCGGGTCGGTCGTGGCGTCGTGGACGCCGTGACCGGGCAGTCCGCAGGCGCCCCGGCAGCGTACGGGAGGGTCCTCGCCGTGATGCGGGGAGCGCAGTGCGGGGAGCTTGGTCGCGGACAGGGGGAAGACGGGGAGCCCGCGTTCGGCGGCGGAGAGCGCGTGCGCCAGGGCCAGGGTGGCGGTCTGCCGGTCGATGATGGCCATGGCTCTATGTTCGTACAGATGTTCGAAGAAGGGAAGGGGGTAAAAGGCGTGCGGGCCGGCGGAACGCTTCTTCCTGTGCGGTGCGCGGGGTGGGAGTGTGTGACGACTTGAGGGTGTGCGCGAGGTTTATCGGGTGTTACTCATGCTTGCGGGGGAATCGGGAACCGTGGGTGGTTCGCCATGGATTCGCTGGGCAACTTTCGTCTCGCGACGTCGTGACCAGCACCGAGGCGGTCGGCCAACTGCTTCGGAACCAGCCGTACCAAGCCGTACTTCCAGTCCCTGGAGGAATTGACATGGCAAGCACCCGTACCGCCCGCGCCCTCGCCGCCGTTGCCGCCCTGCCTCTCGCTGCCGCACTGTTCGGCGGTGTCGCGGTCGCCGACAACGGCTCGTTCGCGAGCGACGGCTCGAACGCGGCGGTGGCGACGATCGGGTCCGCCGGAGTCGGAGGGAACAACTCCGGCAATTCATCGACCTCGCTGCAGCAGGCCGTCGGCTCCGGCGCATCGAACCACAGCAATTCGGCCCAGGTGAGCGGATCGGCCTTCACCGCGATCGACCAGTCCACGGACATCGTCGCGGTCAACTTCTCGCCGCTCTGGTGAGCGCCCGGCCGAGGGTGCCGGGGGGTCGACACCCGGCTGGCTGAGCAGCGGTCTGCGGGGCGGCACTCCGGTGCGCCCCGCAGACCGCTGTCCGTCCGTCCGGGCGGGGCGCCCGCGCGGCCCTTCCTCGGGGTGAGGACCCTGAGGGTGGCCGGCGGTCCCTCCACCTTCAGGAGGTGGAGCCTGCCCCACCCCTACAACCTGAGGCGGACGCCGCTTCGGGACCTGGGGCCGATCCCCTCGACGGTGCCCGCTCCTAGCGTGGAGACATGACCACGCCAGTCTGCACCGGCGCCTCCAGGGCAGTCGCTGCTTCCGCCGGACACCCGCGTTACACGTCGTTCTCGTCGTACGTACGGGCACGGGGCCCCGTACTGCTGCGTACCGCCCGCTCCCTCACCGCGAACCCGAGCGATGCCGAGGATCTGCTGCAGACCGCTCTCACCAAGACGTACGTCGCCTGGGAGCGGATCGAGGACCACCGGGCACTCGACGGATACGTCCGCCGGGCCCTGGTGAACACCCGCACCTCTCAGTGGCGCAAGCGCAAGGTCGACGAGTTCGCCTGCGAGGAGCTGCCCGAGAAGGAGGCCGCTCCCGCGCCGGACCCCGCCGAGCAGCAGGTGCTGCACGACGCGATGTGGCATGCCGTGATGAAGCTCCCCGACCGCCAGCGGGCCATGGTCGTCCTCCGGTACTACGAGGATCTCAGCGAAGCCCAGACGGCCGATGTCCTCGGGGTGTCCATAGGTACGGTCAAGAGCGCCGTGTCACGTGCGCTCGGGAAGCTCCGCGAGGACCCGGGACTCGATCCTGTCCGGTGAAGCCGGGAGCGTGCCCGTGACAGCCCGATTTTGCCGACCGACACCGATTCGTACTCCCGGAAGTAGTGACATACCAAGTGGTATGTGAGCAGAATCAGCGCAACCTTACTGCCGCGTAGCGCCCACCGGGAGGACGCCGTGCTGAGCACCATGCAGGACGTACCGCTGACTGTGACCCGCATCCTGAAGCATGGGATGACCATCCATGGGAAGTCACAGGTCACGACCTGGACCGGCGAACCAGAGCCGCAACGGCGCAGTTTCGCCGAGATCGGCAGGCGCGCCACACAACTGGCCCACGCCCTGCACGACGAACTCGGCATCGATGGCGACCAGCGCGTCGCCACCCTCATGTGGAACAACGCGGAGCACGTGGAGGCGTACCTGGCGATTCCCTCCATGGGCGCCGTGCTGCACACGCTGAACCTCAGGCTGCCGGCCGAGCAGCTGGTGTGGATCGTCAACCACGCGGACGACAAGGTCGTTCTCGTCAACGGTTCGCTGCTGCCCCTCCTCGTGCCGCTGCTCCCCCGCCTGCCGTCCATCGAGCACGTGGTCGTCGCCGGGCCGGGCGACCGCTCCGGGCTCGAGGGAATCGCGCCACGGGTACACGAGTACGAGGACCTGATCGCCGGCCGCCCCACCACGTACGACTGGCCCGAGCTGGACGAACGCCAGGCCGCCGCCATGTGCTACACCTCCGGGACCACCGGGGACCCCAAGGGCGTCGTCTACTCCCACCGGTCCGTCTACCTGCACTCCATGCAGGTCAACATGGCCGAGTCGATGGGCCTGACGGATAAGGACACGACCCTGGTGGTCGTCCCGCAGTTCCATGTGAACGCCTGGGGGCTGCCGCACGCGACGTTCATGACCGGCGTCAACATGCTCATGCCCGACCGTTTCCTCCAGCCGGCTCCGCTCGCCGACATGATCGAGCAGGAGAGGCCGACCCACGCGGCCGCCGTTCCCACGATCTGGCAGGGCCTGCTGGCCGAGGTCACCGCGAAACCGCGTGACCTCACCTCCATGGCCCGCGTCACCATCGGCGGCGCCGCCTGTCCACCCTCCCTGATGGAGGCCTACGACAAGCTGGGCGTCCGCCTCTGCCACGCCTGGGGAATGACGGAGACCTCACCGCTCGGCACCATGGCCAACCCGCCCGCCGGACTGACGGCCGAGCAGGAGTGGCCGTACCGCATCACCCAGGGCCGTTTCCCGGCCGGGGTCGAGGGGCGCCTGGTCGGCCCGGGCGGCGAGCACCTGCCCTGGGACGGAGAGTCCGCGGGTGAACTGGAAGTCCGCGGTCCCTGGATCGCCGGCTCGTACTACGGCGGTGCGAACGGCGAGGACCTGCGCCCCGAGGACAAGTTCAGTGAGGACGGCTGGCTGAAGACCGGCGACGTCGGTGTGATCAGCTCCGACGGCTTCCTCACGCTCACCGACCGCGCCAAGGACGTCATCAAGTCCGGCGGGGAGTGGATCTCCAGCGTCGACCTGGAGAACGCGATCATGGCGCACCCCGACGTGGCGGAGGCCGCGGTCGTCGCGGTCCCCGACGACAAGTGGGGTGAGCGCCCCCTCGCCACGGTCGTCCTGAAGGAGGGTGCCACGGCCGACTACGCGGCGCTCAGGACCTTCCTCGCCCAGTCCGTCGCCAAGTGGCAGCTCCCGGAGCGCTGGTCGATCATTCCGGCGGTGCCGAAGACGAGCGTGGGCAAGTTCGACAAGAAGGTGATCCGCAAGCAGTACGCGGACGGTGAGCTGGACGTCACCCAGCTCTGAGCCGGAACGCCGGACACCAGCGAGGGCGGTACGGGTCTTCCCGTACCGCCCTCGTCCTACGCGTCCGTCCGCCGGCCTCTTCCGAGGCCGACCGTCAGTTGGTCCCTATCTTCGCCAGCAGATCCACGATGCGGGACTGCACCTCGTCGCTCGTGGAGCGCTCGGCCAGGAACAGAACCGTCTCGCCCGAACCGAGCCGCGGCAGATCCGCCTCGTCCATGCCGGAGGTGTAGACGACCAGCGGCGTGCGGTTCAACTGGCCGTTCGCGCGCAGCCAGTCGATGATCCCGGCACGCCGGCGACGTACCTGCATCAGGTCCATCACCACCAGGTTCGGCCGCATCCGCGTGGCGAGTTCGACCGCCTCGCTGTCGCCCGACGCCCGCGCGACCTGCATGCCACGGCGCTCCAGCGTCTCCGTGAGCGCCAGCGCGATCTCCTCGTGCTCGTCGATCACCAGCACCCGCGGCGGATGCTGGTCACTGTCGCGCGGGGCGAGGGCCTTGAGGAGCACGGCGGGGTCGGCACCGTACGCGGCCTCCCTGGTCGCCTGCCCCAGACCGGCCGTCACCAGCACCGGAACCTCTGCGGCCACGGCCGCCTGACGCAGCGACTGCAGAGCCGTACGGGTGATCGGACCGGTCAGCGGGTCGACGAACAGCGCGGCCGGGAACGCCGCGATCTGGGCGTCGACCTCCTCGCGGGAGTGCACGATCACCGGACGGTAGCCGCGGTCGCTGAGGGCCTGTTGGGTGGAGACGTCCGGGGCGGGCCAGACGAGCAGCCGTCGCGGGTTGTCCAGCGGCTCGGGGGGCAGCTCGTCGTCGACGTGGAGCGGCTGGGGCCGGTTGGCCACCTCGACCGCGCCACCGGGTCCGTCCAGCGGCTCCGGCCCTTCGGCGCCCTCGTCCGGAGCACCTATGGCGTACGAGCGCCCCTCTGCAGCGGGAGGGGACAGCAACTGACCCGATCCGGAACCCTGGGTGGTGCCGCCCGGTGCGGCACCCGCAGGCGCGCCCGCGGAGCCGGGCCGGGCCGGAGCCACAGGAGCCGGGGCGGGCTGCGGCGCCGCGGGCAGCGCCGGGTGCTCGGCCTCCGGAGGGGCGGCGAGCTTACGACGGCGTCCGGCACCGCCGAGCGTCTGGTTCTGCTGGTGCGCGAGGTGCTGCGCGAACGGCACACCCTGGCCCAGCGTCCGCACGCTGAACGCGCGGCCCTGCGTCGAGTCCGACGACACGGGCGACGGCGCCTCGGCGGGCAGCGGCTGGCGCCGCGCGTCCGGTTCGGGGACCTGCGCGGCCACGGGCGCGCCTGCGGGGCCCTGCGCCTCCGGCGCGGGGACGTCCGCGTCGCCGGCTGCCGGATGGGGCGCCGGTACGGACGTGGCTGCGGCCCCGGGCCCGGAGAGGGCCCCGGACGCGGGGGGAGCGGCGATGGTGCCCGTGGTGTGCGTGGTGCTGTCGGGGCCCACCCAGGATTCGGGAGCTTCGACGGGAACATCGGCAGCGTCGTCGTGCGCATCCAGCGCGGCCAGGCCCTGTCCCGAGGTGCCGGACTGCGACCAGTCGGGCTGCGGGGGGACGGCCGGCAGGGGCTGCCCGGGGCCGCTTTGGTCCGGCCGGCCCGGCTGCTCCTGCACATCGGCGGCGCGCGCCCTGCGGCGACCCGACGGCACGGGGTGCGCCTGCGGCGGTGTGTGGTCCGCGTCCGGTGTGCTCCGTACGGCGTCGTGGCGCTCCGGCAGCGGCCCGGACGGCCCGCCCTGCGCGACCGGCGGGACCCGGTCCGCATCGGCGGGAGGCAGCGCGAACGCGGTACGCGGCTGTGCGGGCTCGGCCGGAGCGGAGTGCTCCGGCGCAGCCGAGAGCGCCCGCCGGGCCCGTCGCCCACCGGTCTGCTGTGCCTGCTGTCCCTGTGCCTGACCCTGGTGGGACTGCTGGGGTCCGGCGTCGGCCGACGCGAGGGCCGGAAGAGCGCGCTGGTTCCCGCCGCCGGGACGCGTCTGCCTGCCCGGGGCCTCCTGCGGCACACCCTGCGGAGGTACGGTCTGTCCGCGCTGCGGCCGGCCACCCCCGCCCTGCGCGCCCTCGGCCGCCGTCACCACGGAGCCTTCGGAGGGAGCCGGGGGAGCCGCGGAGGCAGGGGAGGGTGCCGGGAGAGCCAGTGCCTCCCGGGGCCGGTCCGCCTGAGCCTCCGCCTCCGCAGGACTGGGCCGCCCGCGCCTGCGCCCGGAGCCCCCGCCCTGCTGGGGCGCGATCGCTTCCTGTTCCTGCTGCTCCTGTGGCGCTGCCGGTCCGCGACGCGCCCTGCGCCGCCCCGTCGGCTCGCCCGCCGCGGCCTCCCCGGTCTCGGCCGCCGCGACGTCCACGGGGCTCTCCAGGAACGCGTCCGTCGACGCCCTCCTGGCCCTGCGCCGGCTGCCACCCGCACCGTCGGTCGCGGGCTGGGGGGCAGCTTCCGGCAGCGCCTCCTCGGGCACCGGCACCGGCACCGGCGGGGGCGCAAGCGTCCCGGAGCCCGCGCCGAGCGGCACCTCCAGGACGTACGCACTTCCGCTCATTCCGGCCATCTCGTGCGTCTGGAGCACACCGCCGTGGGCCCGCACGATCCCGCGCACGATCGGCACGTGCACGGGGTCTCCCCCGGCGAACGGCCCGCGCACCTCGATCCGTACGACGTCACCGCGCTGCGCCGCGGCCACGACCACCGTCGAGTCGACGTAACCGCCGCCCGGAACCAGCCGGGCCTTGCCGGTCGAGTCGACGCCCGCGACATCAGCGACCAGGTGGGCGAGCGCCGTGATCAGCCGGCCCGGGTCGACCTCGGCCTCGATCGGCGGCGCGTGCACCGCGAACTGCGCCCGGCCGGGGCCGATCAGCTCGACCGCACCGTCGATACCGGCCGTCACCACCGAGTCGAGCAGCACCGTCTGTTTGACCAGCGCCTCCACACCGCCGTCCAGACGCTGGTAGCTCAGCACGTTGTCGACGAGCGTCGTCATCCGGGCGTAGCCCGCGGCGAGGTGGTGCAGGATCTGGTTGGCCTCGGGCCACAGCTGGCCCGCCGGGTCGGCGGCGAGCATCGAGAGCTCGCCGCGCAGCTCCTCCAGCGGGCCGCGCAGGGATTCGCCGAGCACCGCCGTCAGCTGGGTGTGCCGCTCGCCCAGCTCGGAGAGCTGATCGGCCTGTTCCTCCAGCTCGGAGGCGTAGCGCTCGGTCCGGTCGGCCAGCTCGGCCGCGTGGCGTTCGGTCAGTCCGGCGACCTCGGCACGGTGGCTCTCGGTGAGCTCGGCGACCTCGGCGGCATGCCGTTCGGTCAGCCCGGTGACCTCGTCCGTGTGCTGTTCCGTCAGTTCCTCGTAGGGCCTGCGGTCGGTGAAGGTCATCACCGCGCCGACCAGCTGGTCCCCGTCGCGCACGGGCGCCGTCGTGAGGTCGACCGGCACCTGCGCGCCGCTCTTGGACCAGAGGACCTGGCCGCGCACCCGGTGCTTGCGGCCGGACTTGAGCGTGTCGGCGAGCGGGGACTCCTCGTACGGGAACGGGTCGCCCTCCGCACGCGAGTGCAGGATCAGCGGGTGCAGTTCCTTGCCGCCGAGGTCGCTGGCGCGGAAGCCGAGGATCTGGGCGGCGGCGGGGTTGACGAGGACGACCCGGCCGTCCGTGTCCGTACCGACGACGCCCTCGGAAGCGGCCCGCAGGATCATTTCGGTCTGGCGCTGCGAACGGGCCAGCTCGGCCTCGGTGTCGACGGTGCCCGAAAGATCCCGTACGACGAGCATGAGCAGCTCGTCGCCGGTGAAGTTGGAGTGGATGTCGTTGTATCCGGCCTGGCCGCTGTCGAGGCTCGCGCTGGTGACCTCGACCGGGTACTCGGTGCCGTCGGTCCGGCGCGCCGTCATCCGCGTCGGCTTGGTCCTGCCCTGCTCGTCCGCAGTCTCCGGCCTGCGCATCGACCCCGGAATCAGCCTGGAGTCGAACTCCGGAAGCAGATCGAGCAGTCCGCGCCCCACGAGCGCGGTGCCCGGGGTCTCGAACATCTCGAGGGCGATGGTGTTGGCGTTGACGACCGTGCCGTTGCAGTTGACGAGCAGGAGCCCGTCCGGGAGGGCGTCGAGTATGGCTGCGAGGCGAGCAGCGCCTCGGGATGGCCTGCTGCTCACGAGACGCTTCCTCCCTGAATACCGCACCTTGCCGACAGCGGGCCCCATCCTGCCCCTCGGGCCTCAGGCTGTCACGAAAGGAGTCTAAAGGCACCGAGGGCACATGGGGCGGCGGATGAGGGGGAGCTCTCACCAAGGTTCTGTGCACACGGTGTACGCCGGTGGTCCATGTCAGGACCGCGGGCGCCCCCTGTGACGTGCGGCGACGCGCACCGGTGGCCCCGGCAGGAGGCGCCGCACGCGCCCCGCAGAGCCTGTTACCTGGCGGACGGGAGCACCGGCACAAGGTTGTTCCAGCGCGAGATCTCGCAGCCGTTGGCCCGGCTGAACCGCGCGTCGATGTTCTCCCCCTGCCAGGTCCCCTGGACCCGGGCGGCGGCCGGCCCGCCTGCCTGCTGCGTACACATGGCGTTCCGGTCCGTCGGTACGAAGGGGTTGTCGCCCGACTCCACGGCGTCCGCCAGCAGGTCGCAGGCGCGCTGAGCAGTGGGGTGGGTGCCGCCCACCGGATCGCACTCCAGCTCGAACGTTCCGTCGGCCGTCGGATTGCCCGACTCCGAGACCGTCACCGTGAGCCGGGTCCGCGTGTCCTGCCCGTCCACCCAGTCCCCCTGGAGAACGGGGAGCGGGGGCAGCGGCAGGAGAGGGGTGACGGCCGTTGCGGCGGGAGCGGCGGCCGACAGTGCGGCGAAGGACGCGACGGCGGTGAGGGTGAGACGGCGCAGCATGCGGGCTCCTGTTGTTCTGGCGCACCGGGGGGCGCACCGGGCTGCTCCGGTGCACGCCGGGTGGATGCGCGTGTCGGGCAGAAGGACGTGGCGGACAGAGGGCGGAGCCCTCGCCATCTCTAACGCTCCGCGCGTCCGCACGTTGCGCAACTCCTGGGGGGCCGACCGGATCGCCGCGCTGCCGGGCGCTTTGCCTCGCCGCCCGCCTGCCTAGTACCGTGGGCGGCGATTGGTGACAGCGCGCTCGACTGTGTCATCATCTGCACGCACCACTCGCGCTCGCGCGGGGTGTGCTGGAGGCGTCGCCTAGTCCGGTCTATGGCGCCGCACTGCTAATGCGGTTTGGGTCTTAAAGCCCATCGAGGGTTCAAATCCCTCCGCCTCCGCAAGATCCCGAAGCCCCGCACCTCTGGTGCGGGGCTTCGGTCGTGTACGGGACCGGAGATGTCCCACGGGCGGGCCGCAGATCTGCTCCAGGACGGTGTTTTCGCAGGTCAGAAGCGGTATGGCTAATGGATTTCGCGTGACGGCGCAGGTCATGTAATGTTGTTCCCGCAACGCCGACCAGGCAGAAAAGCCCGGAACGCCAAGCACTCGTAGCTTAACGGATAGAGCATCTGACTACGGATCAGAAGGTTGCAGGTTCGAATCCTGCCGAGTGCACACAGCTCAAAGGCCCCCTGGACATCGTCCAGGGGGCCTTTGACATCAGCGGGTGACATCAACGCGCCCGGAGGGGCGCTCTCAGTCGTCCGACGCTTCCTCCTCCGACCCGTCGTCGGGGTCATCGAGATTCAGTGCGTCGTCCATGCGCTCCGCAGCCGCCCGCAGCGTCGTGTCCATCACGTGCGCGTAGGTGTCGAGGGTCATGGTGATGGTGCTGTGGCCGAGCGTCTCCATGATCGTGCGGGCGTCGACCCCTTGGGCCAGCAGCAGCGAAGCGCAGGTGTGCCGCAGGTCGTGGACCCTGACGCGCCGTACGTTCGCGTCCCTGCACAGGATCGTGAGGGTCCGGTTCAGGCTGCGAGGGTCGATGACCCTGCCTGTCTGCGTGGTGAAGATGAGCCCGTCAGGCTGCCCCGGCGTCGGCTGCCATTTCTTCCCCGCGACCTCGCGTCCGCGCTCTTGCTGCTCGCGGTGGTCGGCGAGCGCTCGCACGAGGTGCCGTGGCAAGGACACGGTGCGGATCGATCGTGTGGTCTTCGGCGTCCCGAAGATCAGTTCTCGCCGGATGCGCTGTACGTTCCGGCGTACCCGGAGCTGTCGGCTCGTGAGGTCAACGTCCGACCAGGTGAGGGCGAGAGCCTCCCCGCGCCTGAGGCCGGTCGACACGAGCAGCAGCCACAGTGCGTACAGCCGGTGCGTGCGTGCGGTCTTGAGCAGGATGCGGACTTCGGCGCCGTCCAGGGGGTGCACCTCCTTGCGTGTGACGGTCGGTGTCTCGACGATGCGTGCGACGTTCCGGGCGATCAGCTCTTCGCGCATCGCCTGCTGCAGGGCTGACCGCAGGACGGCGTGCACGTACTGGACGGTCCGAGCGGACGGAAGCCGCTTGCAGCACTTGCCTACGGCGCAGCAGCCGCGCTTGCCTTCCGGGCGCTCGTGGTCGGCGCGTCGCAGACAGCAGAGGCAGGAGCCCTTGAACTCGGTCAGGAACCGGCGCACGTCAGCAGGCGAGAGCCGGTTGAGCCGCTTCTTGCCGAGTGCCGGCCGAATGTAGAGCCTGGTCAGGCCCTCATAGCTGTTGAGCGTGGCGGGCTTGAGTCGTTCCGGCGCGATGGCGGCGAGCCAGTAGGTCAGGTAGTCGCCGAACCCCATCGTGGAGGACGCGGCCGGGATGCCCTGACGCGTCTTCTCCTGCAGCTCGGTCAGCTTGTCGGCGACTTCCTCGCGGGTCTTGCCGTAGACGAATTTGCGCGTCCGCGTCCCGTCCGGTCGGTAGACGTAGGCGGCGGCGTGGTAGCGCCCGTCGGTGCGCTTGGTGATCGTTCCTTCGCCGTTGGCGCGTCGTTTGGCCATCAGGCGGCCTCCTCCATCTGGTTGCGCATGTACGCGCGGACGGCGTCGACCGGGATGCGTCGCGCCCGGCCGGCAGTGAAGCTCGGGAGCTGCTTGGAGCGAATGAGGTCGTAGACCTTGCTACGGCTGAGACGAAGCGCCGCCATGACTTCAGGGACCTTGAGCGCTTCGTGACTGGCGGGCATGGCGGTGGTCATGCGGGGGCTCCTCCGGGATGGTCCTGGGGCGTACCTCTGAGGGGCGCTACTTCCGCTACCGCCGCTACCTCACAGGTCAGGGGCCTGTTCGAGGTAGCGGGAAGGGGTAGCGGTAGCGGATGGGTAGCGGCAACCGAGACCGGTTGCCGCTACCGCGTTGGTGCTGGTCAGACCGTGTTCTCGGTGCCGGGTAGCGGAGGTAGCGGACTTTCCGGGGGTGGGGGGCAGTAGCGGGCCCAGGCGTCCCAGAGATCGGCGGTGTAGTAGCCCTTGAGCACGCTCCCGGCGGTCTTGATGTTGCGGGAGGCGATGGGCTCGTTGTCGGCCGTCATGTACTCGGCGAGCATCTTGGACAAGCGCCGATTGTCGAGCGGCTTGCCGTGGAGGTCGGCCCACGGTGCGTCGTCCAGGGCGTTGAGCCTGTCGAGGATGGCGACGGTGGGCAGACGGTCGATGCCGACCATGACGTGGTCGCGCAGGTCGGTGAGCAGCCGGACTCCGACACTGCCTTTGTCGTTGGCGCGGGAGGCGGTCACGAGGGTCACGCACGCCGCGCGGGCCCGCTTGGGCCAGTGACCGCCGACCGCGTCGGCGATGGCGAGCAGCGGTTCCCACACGTCGGCCGGCCGGTCGCTGACTCCGTCGGGCATGTCCGGCCAGGCGCCCATGACGAAGCCGCGGGCGTGCTCGGCCCACTCGGCGAGCCGGTCCCGGAGCTTGTGCCCTTCGGCTTCGTGGATGCGGGCCCGGAAGGGCTCGACCGTTTCGTTTCGGGCCCGGCGGCGCATGCGGACGATGACGGCCCGGCTCATGATCGTGTCCGGGAGCGAGCCGAGACCGGCGACCGCGACCGCACAGTACGAGGGGAATGCCTGCACGGTCTGCTGCCCGCCGTCGCCGATGCACCGGTAGGTGACCCCGGTACGGCGGTGTCCGGCGTTCAGGAAGCCGCGTAGTTCCTCGTTGTCCCCTGCCTTGGGCCCGAAGACGGTGTCGATCTCGTCGAACAGGATGGTGGGCTTGCCGTTGCCTGCAGAGACGGACCGGAACAGGGCAGCGGCGGACGCGTTGACGGCCGTCATGGGCTGCGGGACGAGGGTTTCCACGATCTCCAGTGCCCGAGTCTTTCCGGACCCCGGCTCGGGGGACAGGAAGGCGATGCGGGGGGTGGAGTCGAAGCAGTCGAGCAGGTGCGCGTGCGCGTCCCACAGGGCGACCGCGACGTACGCCGCTTCGCTCGGAAAGACGTTGAAGCGGCGGTGGAACGCCTCCACCTCGTCGAGGAGAGCGGCGCCGTCGATGGGCGGCGTGGTGGGGGTGGGGTCGGTCATGCGGCCCTCCCAGAGGCGGCGGGGGTGGTGTGGGGGCACTGCTGGACGCGTACACGGGTGGTGAGTTCGATGACGGCGCTGCGGCCCCGTGCGCGTTCGTGGTGCCCGCAGGCACAGAGCCAGTCCGCCACGGGGATCTCCTCGCGGCCGAGACCGCGCACGACCAGGCCCGGTTGAATGCTGGTCACCGTGACCGCGCGCGGGTCAGGGAGAACTGCAACGCGGACGCCTTCGGCGACGACCTTCGGCGCCTCACCGCCACTGTTGCCAGGGCCGGATCGGCGAGGCCGGGGCGGGTTGGGGAGGCTTTTCAGCGGGGAATTGGTCTGGGTGGTCATGCTGCCTCCGGTCGTGGCCGGCAGGTGCGGATGGACCAGTCCAGGGCGCTGGTAATGGTGGCGCGGCACTCGGCCGCAGTGAGTCCGGCGGCCTCGCCCGCTGCCTGAAAAGCCGCTTCGACGACGTGTCGGGGAACATCGCCCCACGCCACGAACCGACCCACGGCCCGGACGGACGCCAGCAGCGTGGTGTTGCGCCGTCCCTCGGGTGCGGCCCGGACGGTGGTCCGTTCGCGCTCCAAGGCGGTTTCGGCGTACCGGTGAACCCGCACCGGCACCAGAGCAGGCGCCGGAACGGCGACGGGCTTCGGGTGCGGAGGCAGGAGAAGGGCCCGGAGCCATGCGGGCAGGGGGTTGATGAGGGCGGGCCCGTCGATCGTGTAGCGGCGGCCGTTGACGGTGCTGCCTGGGGCGACGACATAGCCGCCCCAGGCCCTGGTGTCGACCAAGGGGGCGAGGGTTCCGGCGGTGTTGTGGAGGCGGGCGGCGGCAGGGGCACTGAAGTACAGGTGCTGCCCGCCACTCGCGGTCCGGATCGTGCGGGTGCGGGGCACCGGGTGTCCGGCGCGCTCGCAGAGCGCCGCAAAGGTCGTCACGCCGCAAGGCGTGTCCGCACTGCTGTTGGGCTTGGGCCTGTCCAGGTCGACGACGACCAGGTGGGACGGGCCGGTGGCGATGCCGACGTTCCACGCCCCGGTGGACCAGGCTGCGCGGATGCGGTCGGGGTCGGTGGTGGCGCGCTGTTCCCACTTCAAATGGCTGGTGGTGCAGGGGCCGGTGTGGGGGCAGGCGGTCTCGCCGTGGAGGGCGGGGCGCTTGTCGCCGGGGCGGAGCGGGAAGACGTGCCAGCCGCGTTCGGCTGCTCGTAAGGCTGCGGACAGCAGCGTGAATGAGGAGTGTTGGGGCATGCTGGGTGTCTCCAGTTCTGTGAGAAGTGCTGGCAGGGGAGGGCGGCCCCGCTTCATTGGCGTGAGAGGGGGCCGCCCTCGTCGTGCGTGGGTCAGGCGGCGGCGGACTCGTCGCCGCGTGTGGTGGTCAGGCAGCCGTCCGGGGTACGGACGACGGTGCCGCCGGTGGTGAGGGTCTTTACGGCCTTGGACACAGCGCCCTTGGACAAGCCCGTGAGCGTTACCAAGTCCTTCTGGCGGACCAGCTCATCGGCGGTCTTGATGGCCTTGAGCACGCGGGCGGTCGCACCGTCCACGGCGAGCGCCGGGTCGGACTCGGTGTCCTTCACGAGCGTGAGCGTCGGGGTGCCCGCGGCTTCCGTTGTCGGCACTCCCGAGCGGGCCCAGGGGGTGCGGTCCGGGAGCGCGATGACGACGGCCTTGTCCATGTAGCGGACCTTGACGGGGTCGGGCTTGCGCTTGCCGTCCCGGATCAGGGCGACACCGGGGACGGGGAGTTCGTCGGCGGTCCATCCCTTGGCCTGTGCGTCCTCTCCGAGGACGACGCGGGCTTCGGCCGGCGTGCGGACGGCGAGGCAGATGGAGACGCCGATCTGCGGGGCGATCTGTTTGGGGATGCCGTCGCCGATGGTGGGCTTCTGCGTCATCCACCACAGGTCGATACATGCCGCGCGCCCCATGCGGGCGATGGATTCCAGGGCAGGTAGGGCGGACCGGTTGGCGGTCCGGGTTTTGCCGTCGGCTGCCTCCATCTCGTAGGGGACCTTGTCGGCGGCGGTCATGACTTCGGCGCCCTCGTCGACGACGACCGTGATGCGGGGCCGGTCCGGGGTGGGGGTCCAGGTGTCCTGTCCCTTGGGCAGGACGGACAGCCGCTCGAGCATCTCCGTCTCCAGCTCGTCGGTGACGTCGATGACCTCGTGCGGGGTGGAGGCGACGCGGGCCCGGTGGTCCCACAACCGCCCTTCCACGCGCTTGAGGTCGATGATGACCAGTGCGTTGGCCGGGCCCTCGGACGCGTCGAACAGGAGCGGGCGGGAGGCGACGGACTTCCCGGCGCCGGAGCGCCCGGCGATCAGCAGCCGTTCGCCAAGCGGCACGGTGACCTGTTCGCCGGTCACCGTGTCGATACCGAGGGAACGTCGCTCGGGCGTCCACGTCAGGTCGTCGCCGTCGGCCGCGCTGCGGGTACGCAGCATCAGTTCGGCCCACCCGCCCTGCTTGCCCGCCTTGATCTGGATGCGCAGGCTGGTGCGGGCGCCGAGCAGGGACCGTACGTGGTCCTCGGCGCTGCGGAGTTTGGTTGCGGTCCACGTGCCGTCGAGGCGGACCGCGACCACGATCCCGGCGTCGGTCAGCTTCGGCCGGCCGGTCAGTGTCCCGGCCAGGCCGCGCTGTTCGGCGTGCTCCTTCCAGTGCTGCGGCTGGAGGCGTTTCAGCAGCATGGTCTCTTCGGCGGTGGGCGTGAGCCCGGTCGTGTCCCGGCCGCGTACGGCGGTCCACACCGTCAGAGCCGTGACGGCGGCGACCACGGCGATGGCGGACCACACCCAGGCGCGGACGGATACCTGCGGCAGCCACACGTACCCGGCGACACCGAGCGCGGTGGCGGTCTTGGCGGCGAACAGCCACATCGGGTCCGGGACGCGTCGCTTGGCCGTGCGGAGTTCTCGTTCCGCACGGTGCCGCAGCGGGGTGACGCCTTCGGGGTCTATGGCGCGGGCGGTGGCCAGCGCGCGGCGTGCGTCGCGGACAAGGGGCTTGCGGTCGGCGCGCAGGGTGCGGCGGCGGTCTGCTTCCTTGCGCCACCGGTCCGCGCTCCAGCGGGCGGCGGTGGCGATGTACTGGCGGTGCGTACGCCAGACTTGAGACTGACTCACGGGATCTCTCCAAGGGTTCTGAGTCGGTGGGGGCGGGCCCTGCACGGCCCGCCCCCACGCGCGGGTGTGTGTACGCGGAGTGAGCGTGTTTCCGGTTTCCTGGTTTCCTAGGGGCCCCTACGCGTGCGCGCGCGAGACCGGAAACTCCAGTCACACAGCGTCGCTACGGGGGTTCTCGCGGTCGAACGCGACCCGGGGGGTCTCAACCCACCCGGAAGGGGGTCAGGCGCCCTGCGGGCCGTCTACGGCTTGCGGGTGTTCAGCGGCCGTTGCGGCCGCGCTTGCCGGTGCTCTTGGCGCTGTCGCCGACGGCCCGGACCACGGTGACCACGCACCAACCGAGGACCAGCGCGATGAACGCGAGCATCGCGAGGTTCGCGGCGATGGCGGTGAGCGCGGCGACCAGCAGGGGGCCGAAGTAGACGCCGGCCGCGACCGCTCCGGCGCCGACACCGGAGCCGAGCGCGATGCGCTGCACCGTGCGGTCCGGCGGCGCCTGGTGGATGTGCTGGACGATCTGCTGCGGCGCCTGCGGTGCGGGGAGATGAGCGGTGTCGGCGTAGGTGTAGGTGCCGTCCGGGAGCTGGACGACCGTGACCGCCCTGGGGGCGGGAAGGTGCTGGTTCATCAGGTTCCTTCCACGAGCGAGGAAGCGCCCGACCCCGCTCGTTGATCGGCAGGGCAGACCCCGGGTGCAAGGGGTGGGCGCTGGATAGGATTCGCGTTCATGGGGCGAGCCGAGTTGGGGGAAGACGGCCGGTATTACGGCCAGTTGCCGTGCCGGTGGTGTGACACGCGCATCAACCAGGCAGGGCGGCGTAAGCCGCGGCTGTACTGCCGCACATCGCATCGTTTGAAGACGTACGGCGCCCGGGTCGCTGGACTCATCGCCTCGGCCTTCTGAGCCGGTGCCCGATAGCCATCCCCGATCAGGCAGTCGGTGCGGGCGGGTCGGAGCAGGGCACGCACATGCCGAGTGAGCGCGGGATGCAGTACCCGGCATCCCGGCTGCAGGTGGGGCAGGTCCGGCGGGCTCGCATGGCCGCTTCGAGGGCGGCCCGGCGGCCCGGGGTCATCGGCCGTACGGGCTTGGCCTGGTCGATGCGGTAGAGGTAGGCGACCATCGGGCCCCGGCGTCGGCGGGGGCGCTGGACTTCGGCGGCGACGTCCTGCCCGCCGGGCCGAAGTCCGAGGGCGCGGAGTTGGCGGCGGGTGGCCAGACCGTCCGGGGCCAGGCGCCACCGGTAGACGGGCAGCGTGGTCATCGGGCCGTCGCCGCGAGCGGTTCGGCCGTTCGCTCGGCCCGCAGGGTCTCGCGCAGGACGCGGGCCTTGGCGGCGGAGGTGTGGACGGCCCTGCGGATGCCCTCGGCCGTCAGGTCGCCGACCGGCCAATCGGCAGTCACCGACCTTGCCTCGGCCAGCAGTTCATCCGCCGTGCGGACCGGTCGGGGTGTGCGGGCCGCGTCCGGGACCCGGCCGGTCGCCCCACGCGGTCGGGCCGACTCTGCGGCCACCGCCCGCGCCGGGAGGGGTGCGGACCGCTTCACCAGGTCGACCACCACCGGAGCCGGAAGCGCGGGCGGAGCAGGCTTCGGGGCGAGCGGGAGGACCGGGGCGGGGGTCGACTCTCCCAGGTCAGACATAGACCGATTCGTTGCAGTCTCAGTCGTTTTCTCCGCATTCGTGGAGTCGACCGGTCGGTGGTGCAGGACCTTGGCCACGAGGTCGGAGCCGAAGTAGATCGAGCCGACCGGCAGCGACGTGGCCAGCAAGACCAGGGCCCAGTTGGCGGGGTCCCAGTCGGCCAGTCGACCCCAGTCGGCCATCCCTCCGTGCAGCTCCGGGACGAGACCGTGAACGTAGTTCAGGACGAGTGAGGCAAGGGTGTAGGCAGCGAGCACCCGCAGCGCGAACCGGCGGGCCTCGTCGGTGAGTACGAGGGTGGCGACCAGGGCCAGGGCCATCAGGCCGTCGACCACGAACGGGTAGAGCAGGGCGGCGGTGCCGTCCGCGCCGGTTGCGCTGGCCACGTCCCGCAACGCGTTCCACGAGACGCGGAACGCCATGGCCACGACGACCACCAGGGCGAACACGAGCAGGCTCTTACCGAAGCGGTTCATGCCGCACCGTCCGAGTGCGCCACGTCGGCGCGGTTCGCAAGGTCCCGGCGGGCGGCCAGTACACGGTTGCCAGCCCGCCGAACCCGCCGGGCGTCCAGCTCGTTCGCCGGGCGGTCGATGGTCATGATCTGTGCGTCCAGCAGCTCGACTTCCGCGCGGATGAGCGGCATCTCCAGGTCGATCGCGTCCAGCTCGGCGGCCGTCGGTTCGATGTCGAGCGACGCGGCCGTAACGAGGGTCTGAAGTGCGGCGATGGTCTTCATGGGTCGTTGTCTCCTTCATGGGTCGGACGGCCCGAAAGCGGCCCCGGTGTTCGAGCACCGGGGCCGCGCCGTCATGGGGTGGGCTGCCCGCCACGGCGTGCGGCCCGGAAGTGGTGGGTCAGTCGCGCTTGGCGTGGGTGGCCTTCAGCTCGGCTGCTGCGTTCTTGCACTTGCCGGCCACGATCCGGTCGTAGACCTTCTGGCTGCGGGCGACGGCCTTGGGAGTGGTCAGGTCGGTCGACGCGCTCTGTGACTGCTTGCCGAACATGCGAACTCCTCATGGGTGGAAGGTGTGGACCCGGCCGGTCATCCCGGCCTCGGCTCCCCTCAGCACCGCCTGTACGACCAGTGGCCGGACAGGCGGAGGAGGCAACCGGCCGTTTCACGCGGAAACGACAGTCGTTCGGTTCTCCGATTCACACGGCGCTGCTCGGTCCGGGGAGATCCGAAATCCCGGAAGTCTGAGGTGGCACCTTCGAAGGTTGTGCCGTGCGGTTCTTGAGCCGATGGCGTTCCCGGTTAGGGGTGTGGGCCCCGGTGTGACGGGGGCCGGTTCTCGGTCGGCTGGTCTCCACTCGCCTCGGCCGTAACGCTCACGGCCGCCGTACTGCGGTGGATCACGCTGTGGAGTTGTGGGCGCGGCACACCAGCGCGGTCCGAAGGTTCCGGAGTGGCTGGCGGCCACATTCATAGACTGGACCGGTGGACCGGTCCAGTCAAGGGATGAAATTGCGGTTGCCTGGCAGTGGGTTGCGTATGTGCAGGTCAGGTCGCATGACGGGGCATCAAAAAAGCTGGACCGGCGGACCGGTCCAGCTCAATTCGGGTGCCTGAAGTGCCTACATCGCGTAGGTGTCCACCTGCTCGAAGAGTGAGGATGGGGTGACTCCTTCTTCGCATACCAGCGGGAGCCCATCCTGATCGTGGGCGGTGTGCAGGAGTACGGCGACAGGTGTGGTCACCGAGATTCCCAATCGGCCGGCCTCTGTCTCCGTAGCCAGGCGCACTGTGGTGATGTCTACTCCCTCGGCCGGAGACCTTCCGGTCTGCCGACGCACGTAGCGCGTTGTGCCTTCCGCGATGGGGGCGGTGTCGGCGAGGCGGGGCGCCACTTCGGCGATCTCAGGAGGGAACCATGCCTCCACGCAGCTGTGGGGAGTGCCGTCCGGGAGCTGGTGTACGCGGATGCGCCGGAGTGCCAGCACTCCCGAGGAGATGCCGAGGGCTCCGGCGACGCGTACGGACGGTTCTGCCCAGTCGGGCTCTCTAATGCGCGTGAACGGCATTCCGCCCAGGATGCGCGCCGACCCCGCTCGGCGGGCGCCGGCGGGACGCGCCACGGGGGTTTCCGTGACGACGAAGCCGGTGCCCTGCTTGGCCACGACCACGCCGTCGTTGCGCAGCACGTCCACCGCCTTGATTGCGGTGGCCCGCGACACGTCCCACTGCTCCGCCAGCTCGCGGCCGGACGGGATGGTGACCCCAGGGGCAAACTCGCCAGCAGCGATGCGGGCGCGCAGGGACTCTGCGATCTCTTCGTACTTCAGAACTGCCATGGCTTCCCCTACTCCGCGCGCTGGACTGGTCCACCGGTACACAGGATACTGCGACCATGTCGAATCTCGAATTGGCTCCCTCCGTGATGCGGTTCTACGGCGAGACAGTGAACGAGGACGACCGCCTGCGCAGCTCGGCAGACGGGCGTATGGAGCTGGCCAGGACTCAAGAACTCCTCCGACGCTTCCTGCCTCCCGCGCCGGCACGCGTGCTCGACGTGGGTGGGGGAACCGGGATTCACGCTGAATGGCTGGTGAAGGACGGCTACGAAGTCACGCTCGTGGACCCCGTGCCCCGCCATGTCGAGAGCGCCGCGGCCGTGTGCTCAGCGCTCGTGGGGGACGCCCGCGACCTGCCCCAACCGGACGGCAGCTTCGACGTAGTGCAGCTGCTCGGGCCGCTCTACCACCTCCCTGACCCGGGGGATCGGCGCAAGGCACTGGCGGAAGCCTGCCGCGTAGTGAAGCCGGGTGGGCTGATCGCTGCTGCCGCGATCAACCGCTACGCGTCGCTCTTCGAACACGTCACGTACGCGCACCTACATACCGAGCGGATTCGCGACTCGGTCTCCAAGATTCTTGAGACGGCCGTCTACGACGGTGTACGAGGGTTCACCTTGTCCTACTTCCACCGAGCTGAAGAGCTTGTGGCGGAGCTGGCCGCCTCCGGCCTGACGGACGTGCAGGTCTTCGGCATCGAGGGGCCCGCGTGGTCCCTCGTAAAAGCGGCCGAGCAACAGCCGGGCGAGGGGCCCACGGATGACCTGATCGCCTCTGCCATGGCAGCAGCGCGCATGGCAGAGCCGTACCCGGAACTACTCGCTGCCAGCTCCCACCTCCTCGCTGTAGGTCGCGTACCGGCGTGAAGACGCAAGAGAGCCTCCGCTGCCCGTGACGCGGGCGACGGAGGCAGCGGCAATTCGTGTTGCCACCGCACGGGTGTGGGTGTTGCGCTGGTGCCCCTATGGGCTATTTCCGGCAAAGCGCTTGAATCAGAACAAGCGTAATATATATTGCCTTTCTGGGTAAATTATTTCACTATGGTGTAAAAGTGCAAATCAGTCGGCATGGGTGGCCAACTTCCTTATCCTCGTGGCATGGCTGCTTCCGAACCGTGCCCTATGCCAACCGCCCATAAGCGGCTAATGGATTGCCATGCGATGTGGCATGCGATGTCGGCTGCTTATATGGAGCCCGATAGTTTTCGCATGCATTTGAATTCACTCATTCAGGGCTTGCGTAATGTTACCTTCATGGTTCAGAAGCAGAAGGCCGACCTCGCTGGATATGGGGAGTGGTACACAAGATTCGTTAATGAAGTCTGCCCCAGGCCCCTGATGCGCTGGGCCGTAAAATCTAGAAATAGAATTGTTAAGGAGTCTGACCTTGATCTGCTCAGTGAAGCGAAAATTCGCTGGGTAGCAAACTGGACTACCAAGGAGGAGAGGAAGTTTGCATTCCCTCCCCGTATGTCTTCGCGTCAGATGCTTGCGGCGATTTTCTCAAACCCCGGAAATCCGCGAGTAGGTGTTGTAACCATCTCTCGCAGGTGGGTGGATAAGGCTCTCCCTGAATACGAGCTGCTTCATGCTACTAGGGAAATTTTCATTGAATTGAGCAGATTGCTCCATGCGGGGCATGCTGCTGCTGGTGTCACCTCGTGCACCATCGATAGAAGAGAGCCTGGCTGCGTTACTCCGGCCGTCAGTGTGCATCCGCTGGGTTGCATGGACATTAACTCAAGCCTCCGGCAGGAGCATGTCGATCTGGAAGATGGCTTTGGGATCGACGAAGTAGAGCACCACATTAGACGCGACGAGCGGCTAGTGGAAAAGGCCTATGCGCGGTACGGATCGTTTTCCGTGTCGGCCTCCGACCCTATTGAGGCGGCCCCGCAGTTGCTGGAGTCGGCGCACCGGGTGCTGCGTAAAGATAAGTGTCACATGCCTATGATGTGGTCATATCGGGATGGGAAGATCGTTGACATGATCTCCCCTAACTTCGTTGACCAGAACGGCAAGTATTTGATGTTTCATCGGCTTGCAGATCGCGTGGAAACGTTGCGGGCGGATGGAATCGTCCTGGTCATTGAGGCTTGGTGGGCGCCTGATGATAAGCGTGACGCGCAGGGTCTTCAGATCCCTCCGCGTGACAGGGAAGACAGGCAGGAAGTCCTTCATGTGGCGGCGGCTACAAGAGCTGGCGAGCGTCTGTCCCTACTCAGCCCATTCAGTAGAAGTAAGTCGGGAGAGATTATTTTTGGGGAGACGGTCTCGGGCCCCGATGAAGAACTGGGCGTCCTGGGGCCGTTCCTGCCGATCTTCGAACGGTGGAAGCAGATGGATGAGAGAAACGAGCGATAGCCGAGATGGCGGCCTGACATCAGCGGTTGACATCAACGGGGGCGCACACCGACGGACGACCACGTCCTGTACTGGGGGAGCATGGCGTCCTGATGAGGGCTCCTGTGCATGACCAGGCGCACAGCACCCGCCTACGGATCAGAAGGTTGCAGGTTCGAATCCTGCCGAGTGCACAGCAAGCGAGAGGCCCTCAGGAGAAATCCTGAGGGTCTCTCGCGTTGTCCGTACAGCTGCGAGGTGCAGCAGTCGACCTGGGCCGGCCGTGTCAGCCCGTACCGCCCTTCGAGTCGGACACCGGGGTGTTTTCACCCTCGCGGCTGTCCGCGAGGAACTCCACCAGCGCCGTGGCGAGGAGCCAGATCAGAGTGATGGTGAGGACGACCAACGCCGTCGGGTAGCTCCACAGGACGTACGTCAGGACCGCCAGGCCGACCAGGATCCACGGGATCCACGTGCGGTGGCGTCCCAGGAACGGTCCGACCGGGCCCGTGCGCATGCCCATGCGGTCGGCGGTGGCGCGGACCGCCCCGATGCCTGAGTGCCACGACTGCCGTACGAAGGTCGCCGATCGGCCCGGGCCGCTCAGCCAGGCGGCCAGGGCGATCACCACGCCGAGCGTCGCCGCCATGCGGACCGTGGTGCGCAGGTAGCGCGTGAGCGTGTCGTAGACGGACTCCGCGGCGGCCTGCGAGACGCTGTCGGGCAGCGCGTTGAGGTAGGCCACGCGGAAGACGGTCAGGCCCAGGCCGAGCATCAGCACGGCGAAGGTGAAGGCGAGCGCCGCGGTCACGAGAACGCGCCGGCGGTGCCTGGACAGCAGGACTCCGGCCGCGATGAGGACCACCGAGAGCACGGGCAGCCAGAACCCGGCGATCTGCAGGACCCGGAAGTACGTCTTGGTGTCGCCGATGTTGTCGACGCGCAGGACCGTGAAGTCGGTGTGCACGTCCGGGATCTTCGAAGCCGCCTTCATGCCTTCGTCGACGAGGCGTTGTCTGACCTGTGCGACGACCGGTCCGAGGTCGACGGTGACGGAGTCGTTGTTGATTTTCACCGCGCCGCCGCCGGAACCCGTGAGGGCCTTCTCGACGGCCACATGGATGCGCCGGTTGGCCTGGATCCAGATGTTCTCGAAGGTCTCGGAGGTGATGACCTCCTCCGACTTGTCGTGGACGAAACTGCGGACGGCGCTCTCCAGCGAATCGCCGAGTGTGCCGAGCGCCTTCCGGGCCGGCGGCCGGTCCGCGGGTGCCACGCCTTCGAGCAGGGTCGGCAGGTCGATGTGCTCCATCACCGCGTCGGTGACCCTGTTCGCCGCTGCCTTCTGGATGGCGGGGTCCGAAGCGAGCGGTTTGATCGTGTCCACGTAGCGGTCCTGCTTGCCCACGATGTCCGCCGCCCAAGAGGCGAGAGCGGCATGCGGAGCGAGAATGCAGCCGATGATGATGAGCAGGGCGGAGAAGAAGGAGCGCCACCGGTGGTGGGGAACCCGCGCCGCTCTGTCGGCCTCCAGCGTGTCGACGCGTGACCGTAGTAGTTCCAGTTCGGGCTGTTCGCCGTCGGCGCCCGATGCGTCGCGCTCCTGCCCACCCGGACCCGCTTGCCTGTCATCCGGCATGGCACGCCTCCGGTCTGCCTGGTTGGTTCGCTGCCAGCACATCCCGGAGGTCGGTCACGCGCGAGCGCTCGGGGCCGTCCGGGGGAAGGGGATGGGACGCCGCGGAGCGGTTGACCAAGGTGAATGGGCGATCACCCGCCGGGGCCGCGGACTTGGCGTTCGTCGAGGAACTTGTTCGACTGCACGGCAGGCCGAAGGCCCCTCGGGATTTTCCCGAGGGGCCTTCGGCGCGAGTGGGTCAGCCGGCCCTACGTGTCCTGACGCCGCTGGTCTCGAAGTCGTAGATGGTCTGGTTGATGCGGAGTCCGTCGACGGCGCCGATCCACATGTGGTCGCGGCCCTTGCCCACCGCGGCCGAGAGGATGGTCGCCCCCGCGCCACCGTCCTGGTTGAGTTCGGCCTTCAGGGTTTGGAGGGAGCACTGATCAGCCTGGCTGCAGATGTTGTTCTCGTTGCCCGTGAGGAACCAGTAGCCGGTCGTGGTGGCGTCGATGAAGCCGCTCCAGCCGTTCGTCACCGGGGAGGCGTCCGGCACCCACACCATCGTGGAGTAGTCGTCGTCGAGCCCGGTCAGGTTCGGATCGATCTCGAACCTGATGTTCGGCATGTTCTCGTTGCCCCCGTAGGCCACGTTCTCCCCGGTCTGGAAGACGTGGAACCCGACCCTCCGCAGGCCCTGCACCGGATCGCCGTAGAAGTCGACCTCGTTGCCGAAGTCGACCTTCTCGCTGGGAGGGCTCAGCGTGGTCGACTGGTCCGCCACCTCGATGCCCAGGCTGCCGCGTCCGTAGGGCGGCCTTGCGGAGGGGCCCGTCACACCGAACGAACCGAAGGGGCCGTTCCTCAGATCGGCGACGGGAGAGCCGATGGTGTTGCGGGTGATCACGCCCCAGTGGTCGGCGCGCTCCTGGTCTCCGTCGTGTCCGCCTGAGGCGGCGGACACCGATCCGGTGAATGTCGAGGCGACGATTGCGGCCAGTGCTGCGACTGCGAGGACCTTCCCCCGGGTCCCGCCCATGCGAGTGCTCACACTCATTCCTTCCACGTAGGTGAGGGCAACGGCCTGCGCCGGGTGCCCGATCGACGCGACGCACACCTGCGTTCAACCCTTGGTGACGGCGCAATCACTATTCGGAGGCATATGCGGGCATGGTGCAACGGAAGAACCAGGGCAGTCATTACTCTCCGTACCGAATCCGTCTTCGTGGGCCCGATGGACAGGGGCGGGCCCCGGGAAAGGAGTCGGGGCCGGTGGTGAACTTCTCGCGTGTCGCCCGGGGCCCATTCGGGGGTTCACGTGGGCATGGGGCGGGCGGGAGAGCGATGTTCGGGGGAGCCGTGTCCGTGGGAGAGCGCGATGTTCGGGAGAGCCGTGTCCGTGCGGGAGCTCGAAGTTCGGGAGAGCCGTGTCCGTGCGGGAGCAGACGTCGGCAACTGCTCTCAGCCGTCGCTGAGCGCAGCCTCGGCAGGGGCTTGCCGACGAGAGGCCCTCAGGCAAGAAGTCCTGGGGGCCTCTCTCGCGGAGGCCGTCAGGCCGATGCCTCGGCGGGCGAGCCTTCCGGGGTCCGCTCCCGCACGATGCGGCGGGGCCGCGACGGCAGTCCGAGCATCGGGTTGGCGACGCCCCATGCCGCGCCCTTGCAGACCAGCTCCTTGTAGACGGCGGCGAGCCGTCCCGTCAGGGCCGCGCGGACGGAGCGGTCGTCCGCGGTGACGTACTGGATCAGGCCTTCCTTGCGGCCCAGCGAGATGCACTGGTTGAAGTAGCGCAGCGGCGTGGTCGGGGGCTTCCCGCCGGTCAGGCGCGCCGCGATGGCGTCGGCGGCCTGCCACGCCATGGGGGTGCCCGTGGCGCACGACATCCGCAGCGGCTTGTCGCCGGGGCCCATCGCCATGGCCGCGTCGCCGATGGCGTACACGTCCGGGTGCGAGACCGAGCGCATGGTCCGGTCGACCACGATCCGGCCGGTGTCGGTGACGTCCAGGGCGGTGGCCCGGGCGATCGGGTGGACCGCGAAGCCGGTGGTCCACACGGTGACCGCGGCCGGGAGGGACGTTCCGTCGGCGGTCGTGACGCGGTCGGCCTCCACGCCGGTGACGGCTGCCTGCTCGTGGACGGTGATGCCGAGCTTGTCGAAGACCTTCCGTACGTGGTCGCGGCCCTTGGGCGACAGCCAGTCGCCGAGCTCGCCGCGGGCGGTGAGGGTGACGTCGAGGTCCGGGCGGGCCTCGGCGATCTCCGTCGCGGCCTCCAGGCCGGTGAGGCCGCCGCCGACGACGACCACGGGCCGGCCGGCGTCCAGGCGGGCCAGGCGCTCGCGCAGCCGGAGTGCTCCGGGGCGGCCGGCGATCTCGTGGGCGTGCTCGGCGGTACCGGGGACGCCGTCGCTGTTCCAGGCGCTGCCGAGGGCGTACACGAGGCTGTCGTACTCCAGTTCCTCGGTGCCACCCGCGTCGCCCTGGTCGATGACGGTGACGGTCTTGCGGTCGACGTCCACGCCGGTGACCCTCGCGAGCCTCAGCTCGACGCCGGTGCCTGCGAACATCTCGCTGAAGGGCCGGGCCTTGAGGTCCTGGCCGGCCGCGAGCTGGTGCATCCGCACGCGCTCGACGAAGTCGGGCTCGGCGTTGACGAGGGTGATGGCGACGTCCTCGCGGTGCAGCCGCTTGGCGAGGCGACCGGCGGCGATGGCTCCTGAGTATCCGGCTCCGATGACGATGATGCGCTGCTGCATGTCCTGGCTCCTGTCTCGCGCGGGTTCACCACCTGAACCGGGCAGCCCTCCGTTTCCTGACAGGTGCGAGATGTGAAGCAGCTCACATCGCGATCAGAAGGCGTTGAACAGGGGTTCCCCGTGTTCGGTGGCCGCCCACTGCCGGGTCGCGCGTTCGAGCTTGTCGGGGTTGACCTGGTTGCGGAACGCGGCGATTCCGTCGGCGGTGATCTCCAGGCACATGACGCCGACGACGCGGCCGTCGAGGACCGCCACGATCGCGGGGGCCCCGTTGGCGGTCGTGACGTGGACCCCGGGTGAGCCGCCGACGATGGCGCGCTTGGCCTGGGCCGGCTTGAACAGGCCCCGCATGAACGTCGCGACCGCGAGGGCGCCCTCGAACGCCTTGGCCCGGGCCGGGACCTTCCCGCCGCCGTCGCCGATCGCGATGGCGTCCTCGGTGAGCAGCCGCACGAGCGGCTCGGTCCGGCCGCTGGTGGCGGCGGCGAGGAACTCCTCGACGATCCGTCGGGTGGTGGCCTCGTCGATCTCGGTACGGGCCTTGCCGTCCGCGACGTGCTTCCTGGCGCGGTGGAAGGTCTGCTGGGCGGCGGCTTCGGTGATGCCGAGGATCTCCGCGACCTCCCGGTGCGGGTAGCCGAAGGCCTCCCGCAGCACGTACACCACCCGTTCGTTGGGGGAGAGGCGCTCCATGAGGGCGAGGACGGCGTACGAGACCGATTCGCGCTGCTCGGCGGTGTCGTCGGGGCCGAGCATCGGGTCCCCGGCAAGTAGGGGCTCGGGCAGCCACTCGCCCACGTAGGTCTCGCGGCGGACGCGGGCCGAGGTGAGCTGGTTGAGGCACAGGTTGGTGAGGACCTTCGTCAGCCAGGCCTCGGGGACCTCGATGCGGTCGACGTCGGCGGCCTGCCAGCGCAGGAACGTGTCCTGCACGGCGTCCTCGGCATCGCTCGCGGAGCCGAGGAGACGGTAGGCGATGGCCTGCAGGCGGGGCCTGGATGCCTCGAACCGGTCCACGTCGTTCATGGTCAGAGCCATGGCCCGGATCCTAGCTCTCGCGGGGCGCTGCGGCCCATGGGGTGCGCCCCCGCATCACTCGGCCGGTGTTGTCCGACGGGGACTGAATATGATCGGCGCATGATGCAGCGAAGGGCTGATGCCGCGTAGGTCCCCGGGTGTGCTCCGGTCCGGGCCGCCGGATCGTCGAAGCCGTGGCCCGACCAGCACGTTGTTCATCGGCACGTGCCCCGGACCACCCGTGTGCACCGCCGTGCACACGTACCTCCTCGTCGACGGCCTCGATGTGATCGGGCGCAGTGACTCGATGGCCGTGGGGCTGGGTCCGGACACCCTCCTCCGGCCCGGCGGACCGCTGTACCCGGCGGATGCCGCGCGCCGCGTAGGTGTGGCGTCGTCGCAGGGGCATCCCGGGTCCGGCCTTGCGACGCTTCACTTCCGGGTACGGCTGCGTGGTGCGACGGTCGTCTGGAGCGAGTTGATGTACCCGGGCCTCGACGACCGGGTGATCGAGGAGGTCTGCTTCGATCTGGAGCAGTACGTGGGGGAGATCGAGCGGGCGTACGGCCTGTGCGCGACCGGTCCCGCCGGGCCGTCGGGCTGACGAAGAGCCGGGAGTGGGCGAATGGGCTGGCAGTGCACCGGACTGGGCTGGCCCGACGACGGGCCGGTGCTCGGGTGGCGCCGGAGTGACGGGGCGGGCAGGGGCCGCAAGAGCGTTCTGGCGTACGGGAAGGAGCTCGGGTTCCGGGCGGAGGGCGAGCGGCACTGTTCCGGGGCGCGCGGCAACCCGTGTCCGGTCATGGCGGTGGTGTCCGCGCGGAGTACGGGGGCGCGCTGCCCGGAGTGTGCGCGGCTGGACCGGGCGTACTCGGTGGCCGCGGACACGATCGCCGACGACCCGCGGACGTACCGCGTCTACCTCGCCTGGTTCGGGCCGGGCATGGTCAAGGTCGGGATCACCCGTGAGTCCCGGGACGCGGCGAGGCTCCGGGAACAGGGCGCCGTGGTGTTCACCTGGCTGGGGCGCGGGCCCTTGATGGCCGCCCGGCGTACGGAGGAGCTGCTGCGCTCGGCGCTCGGGGTGCCCGACCGGATCCCGTACGCACGCAAGCGGGCCGTGCGGGGCGAGTTGCCGGAGGCGGCGGACCGGGTCGCCGAGGTCGAGGGGCTGTACGGGCGTGCCGCCGAGCTGGAGGGGAACGGGTGGCCGGAGGCGCTGGAGCGGCTGCCGTTCGAGGCCGTCGACCATGCCGGGGTCTTCGGGCTCGACGGGGTGGGGGCGGCGGCCCGGACGGTGACCGGGCTGGTGGACGGCGGTGTGGTGGCCGGGCGGCTGGTGGCGGCGGCCGGGCCCGATCTGTATCTGGCGACCTCGGCGGACGGGGTCGTCGTGCTGGACGCCCGGTTGATCACCGGCTGGGTGCTGGTGGGGGCCGACGCGCGGGCGGCGCTGAGCGTGCCGGTCGTCGCCGTGGGGGGCGGCGGGGTGCAGGACGGGCTGTTCTGAGATCGTCGCGGGGTACCGACGAGGAAGGCGGGGCGGATGAGCAGTGGTGACGGTGACCGTGACGATGTGGTGCGGTTCTGGGAGCGGCTCGGACTGCCCGGAATCATCGACGTCCATACGCACTTCATGCCGGAGCAGGTGCTCCGCAAGGTGTGGGCCTACTTCGACACGGTCGGCCCGCTGACCGGCCTCGAGTGGCCGATCGCCTACCGGCACGACGAGGAGGAACGGCTCGCGCTGCTGCGTTCGTTCGGGGTGCTGAGGTTCACCTCGATGCTCTACCCGCACAAGGCCGGGATGGCGGCGTGGCTGAACGGCTGGGCGGCCGACTTCGCGGCGAGGGTGCCGGACTGTCTGCACACCGCGACCTTCTTCCCGGAGGAGGGGGTGGAGGGCTATGTGCGCAAGGCGGTCGAGGCGGGGGCCCGGGTCTTCAAGTCGCACATCCAGGTCGGCGCGTACGACCCGAACGATCCGCTGCTGGAGCCCGTCTGGGGACTGTTGGCGGAAGCCGGGATCCCTGTGGTGATGCACTGCGGGTCCGGGCCGGCACCCGGCACGCACACCGGGCCGGAGCCGGTCGGCCGGCTGCTGTCCCGCCATCCCCGGCTGCGACTGGTGGTGGCGCACATGGGGATGCCGGAGTACGCGGAGTTCCTGGCGCTGGCGGCGGTGTACCCGGGGGTGCGGCTCGATACGACGATGGCGTTCACGGACTTCAGCGAGGGGCTCACGCCCTTCCCGGCCACGGAACGCGGACTGCTCGCGGATCTGGGGGACCGGATCCTGCTGGGCACGGACTTCCCGAACATCCCGTATCCGTACGCCCACCAGCTGCACGCGCTGGAGCGGCTGGGGCTGGGCGACGCGTGGCTGCGGGCCGTCTGCCACGGGAACGCGAGCGCCCTGTTCGCCTGAGAAAAGGCATTCTCAGGGAATTCACAGGGAAGGGAAAGGCCTCTCTCACGGCCGTCTCCCAGGCTCGGGCCATGACGACGACCTCGCCCCAGGGGCGTACCGAACTGCTCAGGCCGGACCGCAACGCCGTCCGCGTACTCGTCGTGGACGACGAGGCTCCGCTTGCCGAGCTGCTCTCCATGGCCCTGCGGTACGAGGGCTGGGACGTGCGCAGCGCAGGGGACGGCGCGGGCGCTGTGCGTACGGCGCGTGACTTCCGCCCCGACGCCGTGGTCCTCGATGTGATGCTGCCCGACATGGACGGGCTCGCCGTGCTCAGCCGGCTGCGGCGGGAGCACTCCGATGTGCCGGTGCTGTTCCTGACCGCGCGGGACTCGGTGGAGGACCGGATCGCCGGGCTCACGGCCGGCGGCGACGACTACGTCACCAAGCCGTTCAGCCTGGAGGAGGTCGTGGCCCGGCTGCGCGGTCTGATCCGCCGCTCGGGCACGGCCACCGCGGCCCGCAGCGAGTCGACGCTCGTCGTCGGGGATCTGGTGCTGGACGAGGACAGCCACGAGGTGAGCCGGGGCGAGGACTCGATCCACCTCACGGCCACCGAGTTCGAACTGCTGCGGTTCCTGATGCGCAATCCGCGCCGGGTGCTGAGCAAGGCGCAGATCCTGGACCGGGTGTGGAACTACGACTTCGGCGGCCAGGCGAACGTCGTCGAGCTGTACATCTCGTATCTCCGCAAGAAGATCGACGCGGGGCGTACCCCGATGATCCACACCCGGCGCGGGGCGGGATACCTGATCAAGCCCGGTGACTAGCCCCGTGAGCAGGACCCGTGGGAGGGCGCGGCGGCCGTGGACCCTGCGCACCCGGCTCGTCGTGTACGCGGTGACACTCATCGCGGTCGTCGCCGCCGTGATCGGCTCGGTCACCACCATCGCCTTCCACAGCTACATGTACGGAAAGCTGGACGCCCAGCTGACCGACATCGCGAAGCGGGCCGAGGACCGTCCGCCGGCCCTCGGGGCTCCCGCTCCGGGCGGGCTGCAGGACAAGGACCCGCTCGGTTTCGTCGGCATGGGCGGTCAGCCCTTCGACACGTTCGGTGCCGTCCTCGCGGACGGGTCCGTCACTGATTCGCAGATCTCCGTGAGGGGGGACAGCGGGCTCGACGTGCAGCAGAACCTGGAGCCGCTGACCGCCGCGCAGCGGGATGCCCTGGAAGCGGCCGGAGCGCCCGCGGACGACGCGGTGCACGACGTCGAGCTGCCCGGGCTCGGCGGCTACCACGTGAAGGCCGTCCCCAAGAAGGACGGTTCGACCGTCCTCGTCGGCATTCCCACCGGCGAGGTGAGCGGCGCCCTCACCACCCTGATCCTCGTCGAGGTCTGCGTCACCGGGGCCGGACTCGTCGCCGCCGGAATCGCGGGCGCCGCGATGGTCGGTGTGGCCCTGCGCCCGCTGCGCCGGGTGGCGGCCACCGCGACCCGGGTCGCCGAACTCCCCCTGCACAGTGGGGAGGTCGCCCTGCTCGAACGGGTCCCGGAGGCCGAGGCCGATCCGCGTACGGAGGTCGGCCAGGTCGGCTCGGCCCTCAACCGGATGCTGGGGCACGTCGGTTCGGCCCTGGAAGCGCGGCAGAAGAGCGAGATGCGGGTGCGGCAGTTCGTCGCGGACGCCAGTCACGAGCTGCGGACCCCGCTCACCTCGATCCGCGGGTACGCCGAACTCACCCGGCGGGGACGGGAGTACGCCGGTCCCGACACCCGGCACGCCCTGGGGCGCATCGAGTCCGAGGCGGAACGGATGACGGGCATGGTGGAGGACCTGCTGCTCCTGGCCCGGCTCGACGCCGGCCGGCCGCTCTCGTACGAGAGCACCGATCTGTCACCGCTCGTCGTCGACGCGGTGAGCGACGCGGGCGTCGCGGGCCGGACCTCCGGGGGCATGGCGGGGCCCACGCACCACTGGCGGCTGGAACTGCCCGAGGTGCCCGCGACCGTACGCGTCGACCCGACCAGGATCCAGCAGGTGCTGGTCAATCTGCTGGCGAACGCCCGTACGCACACCCCGCCGGGGACCACGGTCACCGTCCGCGTACGGGAAGCACGCAGGGACCTGCCCTGGGTGACGCTGGAGGTCCAGGACAACGGGCCCGGCATCCCGGCCGGGCTGCAGCCGCACGTCTTCGAGAGGTTCGCGCGCGGCGACGCCTCGCGCTCCCGGAACGCCGGCTCGACGGGACTGGGGCTCGCCATCGTGCAGGCCGTCGTCGCCGCGCACGGCGGCCGGGCCGAGGTGCGGTCGGTGCCGGGGAACACGGTCTTCGCCGTCCACCTGCCCGCGGACGCCGTGTACGAGGGCGGCCCGGCCGCCGGCTCACAGCCGGACCACAGGCTCACCACACGGGTGTGACAGCGCGGTTGGCGAGTGTCGTGTCATGCGAACCGACACCCCTTGGAGCACCTTGCCGGCCCGGGAACATCTCCTGGCCGCAGCGGTCGACGCGGCCGGTGCTCCCGTACTCGACGTGGTGGTCCCCGTCCACAACGAGGAGAAGGACCTCGAGACCTGTGTGCTGCGCCTGCACGACCACCTGGCGCGAACGTTCCCGTACCGCTTCCGGATCACCGTCGCGGACAACGCGAGCACCGACCGTACGCCCCAGGTGGCGGCGCAGCTCGCGGCGCTGATCCCGGAAGTGCGGTCGTACCGGCTGGAGGAGAAGGGCCGGGGGCGGGCACTGCGCACCGTCTGGTCCCACTCGGACTCCCCGGTCCTCGCCTACATGGACGTCGACCTCTCGACGGACCTCAACGCCCTCCTGCCGCTGGTCGCCCCGCTGATCTCCGGCCACTCCGACCTGGCCATCGGCTCGCGTCTCGCGCGCAGTTCGCGCGTGGTGCGCGGCTCGAAGCGGGAGTTCATCTCGCGGGCCTACAACCTCATCCTGCGCTCCTCGCTGGCCGCCCGGTTCAGTGACGCGCAGTGCGGGTTCAAGGCGATCCGGCGTGAGGTCGCCCAGCGGCTGCTGCCGATGGTCGAGGACTCCGGATGGTTCTTCGACACCGAGATGCTGGTGCTCGCCGAGCGGGCCGGGCTGCGCATCCACGAGGTGCCGGTCGACTGGGTCGACGACCCGGACTCCACGGTGCACATCGTGAGGACGGCGACCGAAGACCTCAAGGGGGTCTGGCGGGTGGGCCGGGCGCTGGCCGTCGGCGCGCTGCCGCTGGACCGGCTGGCACGGCCGTTCGGGGACGACCCGCGCGACCGGGCCCTGCCCGGGGTGCCGGGCGGCCTGGCACGGCAACTGGTCGGCTTCTGTGTCGTGGGCGGGCTCTCCACGCTGTTCTACCTCGTCCTGTACTCCCTCTTCCGGCAGGGCGTGGGGCCGCAGTTCGCCAACGGGGCCGCGCTCCTGGTGTCCGCCGTCGCCAACACCGCAGCGAACCGGAGGCTCACCTTCGGCGTACGCGGCCGGGGCGGCGCCGTACGCCACCAGGCGCAGGGGCTCGTCGTCCTCGCCATCGGCCTCGCGCTCACCAGCGGCTCGCTCGCCGCACTGGGCACGGCGTCCGGAGCACCCTCGCACGGCACGGAACTCGCCGTGCTGATCGCGGCCAACCTCGCGGCGACGGTGCTGCGGTTTCTGCTCTTCCGCGCCTGGGTATTCCCGGACCGGCGCACGGACCACCAGGACGCCGGCAAGGCTCCCGCACACGAACTGAGGAACGTCCGATGACCGCCACGCACCCCGACCACCTCCCGGCCCCGCCGGACACCCCCGGGCCGCTCGCGCCACCGGCGGCGTCGGCCGCACGGCAGGGGCACGGCCGCCCGAAGGAGCCGCTGCTGCGCCGCGTCCGGCTGGGCAGGCCCGAGGATCCGCGCTGGGCACGGCCCGCCTTCCTCGGCATGCTGCTGGTGATCACGCTCGCGTACCTGTGGAACCTCAGCGCCTCCGGATACGCCAACTCCTTCTACTCGGCCGCCGTACAGGCCGGCAGTCAGAGCTGGAAGGCGTTCTTCTTCGGCTCGCTGGACTCCGCGAACGCCATCACCGTCGACAAGCCCCCGGCCACGCTCTGGCCGATGGCCCTGTCGGTGCGGATCTTCGGCCTCCACTCCTGGGCGATCCTCGCGCCCCAGGTGCTGATGGGCGTGGCCACGGCCGGTGTCCTGTACGCGGCCGTGCGCCGCCGGTTCAGCGCCGCCGCCGGGCTGATCACCATGGCGGTCTTCGCACTGACGCCGGTCGCCGCCCTGATGTTCCGCTTCAACAACCCGGACGCACTGCTCGCGCTGCTGATGACCGTCACGGTGTACTGCGTGCTGCGCGCCCTGGAGGGCGGCCGGACGACGTGGCTGGTCTGGGCGGGCGTGGCGGTCGGTCTCGCGTTCCTGTCGAAGACTTTGCAGGCGTTCCTGATCCTGCCGCCGCTGGCGGTCCTGTACGCGGTGTCCGCGCCCGTGTCCGTACGCAGGCGCTTCGGTCAGCTCGGCCTGTCCGCCCTCGCGACGGCCGTCGCGGGCGGCTGGTGGGTGGCGATCGTCGAGCTGTGGCCCGCCTCCTCGCGGCCCTACATCGGCGGCTCGCAGAACAACTCCTTCCTCGAACTCACCTTCGGCTACAACGGACTCGGCCGGATCAACGGCGAGGAGACCGGCAGTGTCGGCGGTGGCGGTGGCGGAGGCGGTGGCGGAGGCGGCGGCGGTGGCGGCGGCTGGGGCGAGACCGGCATCGGCCGGATGTTCAACTCCGAGATCGGCGGCCAGATCGCCTGGTTGCTGCCTGCCGCGCTGCTCCTGCTGGTCGCGGGAATCTGGCTGACCTGGCGGGCGAAGCGGAAAGACACGGCGCGTGCGGCATTCCTCGCCTGGGGCGGCTCGCTGCTGATGACGGCGTTCGTCTTCAGCTTCATGGCCGGGATCTTCCACCAGTACTACACCGTCGCCCTGGCGCCCTACGTCGCTGCGCTCGTCGGTATGGGGGCCACCGTCCTGTGGGAGGAGCGGACCAAGTGGTGGGCGGGAGCAGCGCTCGGCGGGACCGTCGCGGTGACGGCCCTCTGGTCGTACGTCCTGCTGGGGCGCACCCCGGACCACGTCCCGTGGCTGCGCTGGGCCGTACTGATCGGCGGCCTCGTGGGAGCGGTGGGTCTGCTGCTCGCCGCACGGCTGGGGCGAGTGCTCGCCCTGACCGCGGTGGGGCTGGGCCTGGCCGCGTCGCTCGCCGGGCCGACCGCGTACACGGTCAGCACGCTGAACACCGGGCACCAGGGCTCGATCGTCACCGCCGGACCGGCGGGCGGGAGCATGGGCGGCCCCGGTGGCGGTGGCGGCCGGGGCGGCGGCCCCGGCGGTGGCGACGGCGGTACCGGTGGGGGTCCCGGTGGCGGGACGCCTCCTGGGCAGGGCACGCAGCAGGGCGGTCAGGCTCCGGGCAACGCCCAGGGCGGCGGCTTCCCGGGCGGTGGCCTGCCGGGTCAGGGGCAGCCGGGCCAGGGGCAGCAGCAGGGGCAGAACGGCAGCCCGCAGGGCGGTATGCCCGGCGGTGCCACGGGTGAGCGCGGCACGGTCGGCGGTGGCGGCATGGGCGGGCTCCTGGGCGGTTCGTCCGTCGGCGCCGAGGCCGAGAAGCTCCTGGAGAAGGACGCCGACGACTACACCTGGGCCGCTGCGGCCATCGGCTCGCAGAACGCCGCGAGCTACCAGCTGGCCACCGGTGACCCGGTGATGGCGATCGGCGGCTTCAACGGCAGCGACCCGTCCCCCACGCTCGCCCAGTTCAAGGAGTACGTCGAGGACGGGAGGATCCACTACTTCGTCTCGAGCGGCGGTGGCGGCGGTGGCGGCATGGGCGGCAGCGGTGCCTCCTCCCAGATCTCGACGTGGGTGCAGGAGAACTTCGAGGAGGTCACGGCGGGCAGCGCGACCTTCTACGACCTCACTCAGCCGACGAGCGGGAGCTGACGCCGCAGTTCGAGATCGGCGACGACAGGGCGGTGGTCCGAGGCGAGCGTCTCGGCCACCGCCCCTTCGCGTACCCGCACGGCCCCGGCGCCGGACTTCGACACCGCCACGAAGTCGATCCGCTTCACCGGATCCTTGGCCGGGAAAGTCGGCGACCCCGGATCGGCGTCCGTCAGCTCCTGCCAGAGCGGGGCCAGTTCCGGCGCGTCCGGCTCCGCGTTGAAGTCGCCGAGGAGGATCTGCCGGGCGCCCCGGTCCTCGGCCATGATGCGCCGGGTGTCGGCGACCTGGGCGATGCGCACGGACGGGTCGGGCCGGTAGTCCAGATGCGTCACGTACACGTGCACGGGCAGCCCCCGCACCCGCAGCACCGCCTCGGCGAAGCCCGGCGCGGGCGCCGGGACCGGGTTCTGATCCTGGGTCGAGAGCCGCGTGATCTCGTGGTTCTCGGCGCTGGTGATCCGGTACCGGGACAGCACCGCCACCCCGTACTCACGCCGGGGTTCGCCGGGTGTCACCGGGTCGAGGCTGTAGATCGGTGCGAACGACACCTGCATGTGCAGCCGCCGGGCGAGCTCGCCCGCGAGGTCCCGCCACCCGCTGCGGGCGCCCCAGTGGGCGTCGACCTCCTGGAGGCCGATCACATCGGCGTCCAGTGCGCGCAGTTGGGCGGTCTGACGGTCCAGGTCGAAGACCTCGTCCATGCCCGCACCGGCATGGATGTTGTACGTCGCGACGCGGAGCGGGACCGCGTGCCCCTCCTCGGCGGCCCCCGCGGGCGGCGCGAGTGCGGCCACCGACAGGCCTGCAGCGATCAGTACACCCACCGTACGACGACGCACGTCCATGTCACTCCACTCGTATCCGCTCGACGCTTGTCAGGTCTGCGTCGACAGAGCTACCCGTCCCGACGCCGCGCGCAAACGAGTTGTACGCCGTACGGGAAGTGCCTTACGGTGTACGACGCCACACTCCCATACACCGTACAAGCGCACCGGAAACCAGGAGCCCGCATGACGGCGACCGCCGCCGAGCAGAACGATTCCGCCCCCCGGGGAGGCCATGCGCAGCGCTGGCTGATCCTCGGCGTCATCTGTCTCGCCCAGCTCACCGTGCTGCTCGACAACACCGTCCTGAACGTCGCGATCCCCTCCCTCACCACGGAACTGAACGCCTCCACCGCCGATGTGCAGTGGATGATCAACGCCTACTCGCTCGTCCAGTCGGGCCTGCTGCTCACGGCGGGCAGTGCCTCCGACCGCTACGGCCGCAAGAAGATGCTCGTCACCGGCCTCGTGCTGTTCGGAATCGGCTCGCTGGTGGCCGGACTCGCCCAGTCCTCCGGGCAACTGATCGCCGCCCGCGCGGGGATGGGCATCGGCGGCGCCCTGCTGATCACCACCACCCTGGCCGTCGTGGTGCAGATCTTCGACGACACCGAACGCGTCAAGGCGATCGGCATCTGGTCCACCGTCAACTCCCTCGGATTCGCCGTCGGTCCCCTCGTCGGCGGCGCGATGCTCGACCACTTCTGGTGGGGCGCGATCTTCCTGGTCAACATCCCCGTGGCGGTCATCGGCGTGATCGCCGTCGTCCGGCTCGTCCCCGAGTCCAAGAACCCCCGGGGCGACCGTCCCGACCTGCTGGGCGCACTGCTCTCCACCCTCGGCATGGGCGCCGTCGTGTACGCGATCATCTCCGGCCCGGAACACGGCTGGGGCTCCGGCCAGGTGCTGCTGACCGCCTTCACCGGGGTCGCCGTCCTCACCGGATTCGTCCTGTGGGAGCTCCACATCCCGTACCCGATGCTGGACATGCACTTCTTCCGGAACCAGAAGTTCATCGGCGCGGTCGCGGGCGCGATCCTGGTCGCCTTCGGGATGGGCGGCTCGCTCTTCCTGCTCACCCAGCACCTGCAGTTCGTGCTCGGGTACGGGCCGCTGGAGGCCGGTCTGCGCACGGCACCGCTCGCACTCACCGTGGTGGCCCTCAACCTCACCGGGCTCGGCGCCCGCCTCGTCCCGAAGATGGGGACGCCCGCCACCATCGCCGCCGGGATGAGCCTGCTGGCCGCCGGGCTCGGGGCCATCGCCCTGCTCGGCCGCCAGGGGTACGGCGGCATGCTGCTCGGCCTGGTCGTCATGGGCGCCGGCATCGCGCTCGCCATGCCGGCCATGGCCAACGCGATCATGAGCGCCATCCCGCCGGAGAAGGCGGGCGTCGGCGCCGGGGTCAACGGCACGCTCGCCGAGTTCGGCAACGGGCTCGGGGTCGCCGTGCTCGGGGCGGTACTGAACTCGCGGTTCGCCGCTCTCGTACCGGCGGCCGTCGGGGCGGCCTCGCTGCCCGCGGCGCTCGCCGCCGCCGACGGCGAGGAGGAACGGCAGCGGATCACCGACGCCTTCGCCTCGGGCCTGGAAGCCAGTCAGCTGGTCGGTGCGGTGGCGGTTCTGGCGGGCGGCCTGCTGGCCGCCGTACTGCTGCGCCGGGCGGAGCGCGCGGAGGCGGCGGAGCCCGCCGAAGACCTTCGGCCCGAGCAGCGGGCACCGGAGCGGGCATAGCATCGGACGGAGTGCCGTACGGAGGGGTGCCACCCGCTCCGTACGGCAGCCCGTCGAGGCGGACACCCAGGGCAGTCCGTGCCGTCGGCAAGTCGAGGAGAGTGCGTCATGGAGTCCGCGGCGGACGGTGCGAACAACCCTGTACGGATCAGTGTGTGGCTGGACCGGCGAACCCCTTCGCGCGGCCGCAGGACCGATCAGCCGGCCGGCCTCGACCGGGACAGGATCACCGCGGCGAGCGTAAGGCTGCTGGACTCCGAGGGGCTCGCCAAGTTCTCCATGCGCCGCCTCGCCGCCGATCTCGACGTCACGGCGATGTCCCTCTACTGGTACGTCGACACCAAGGACGACCTGCTGGAACTGGCCCTGGACACCGTCTTCGGGGAGCTCGCGCCGCCCCAGGAGGAGACCGGCTGGCGCGAGCGGCTGCGCGAACTGGCCACCGACTACCGGCAGATGCTGGTCCGGCACCCGTGGGCCTCGGCGCTCGCCGGCAACTTCCTGAACATCGGACCGCACTCGATGCTGTTCTCGTACGCGGTCCAGGACGTCATCCGGGCCACCGGACTGCCCCTGGAGCACCAGACGGGCGCGACGTCGGCCGTCTTCCAGTTCGTCTACGGGTTCGGCACCATCGAGGGGCATTTCCTGCAGCGCTCGGCACAGGCCGGGCTGAGCCAGGAGGCGTACTACCAGCAGGCCATGAGCACGATCCGCTCCCAACCTGAGCACCGGCACATCGTGCAGACCTCGGAAGCCATCATGGCCGCACGCGGCGGGGACACCGTCGAGGAGATGCGCGAGCGGGACTTCGTGTTCGCGCTGGACCTCCTGATCGCCGGCATCGAAGCGATGCGCGATCGGGCAGTCCGCCCGTAACCCCGCGCGTCAGTACCCGCGCCCCGTGTCCACGGCGAGTGCGGGACGGCGCCCCTCGGCCACCGCCTCCCAGCAGGCCGCGAAGTCCGTGACGACGTCCTCGTCGGCCGTGATGCCCGCCGAGTGCGAGGTGATCACCGTGCGCGGCAGCCGCCAGGCGGTGTCGTCGGGACCGGCCGGCTCGTCGGGCAGTACGTCGAGGACGGCCCGTCGCACCGTCCCGGCACGCAGGGCGGCTTCCAGCGCCGCCATGTCCACGCACGCGCCCCGGCCGACGTTGACGAAGGAGGCGCCCCTCATCGCGGTGAACCGTGCGCCGCCGAAGAACCGCTCCGTGCCGGCCGTCAGCGGGAGCGCGGACACCACCCACCGGGCTTCGGCCAGCGCCGCCCTCTCCTCGTCCCCGCCCGCCGCGACCACCCGGTCGAAGCCCGGCGGTACGCCCTGAGGCGTGCGGCAGACGCCCACCGTGTGCAGCGAACACGCCCTCAGCAGCCCGGCGACCGCCGAGCCGATGCGCCCGGTGCCGTGGACGACGACGGTCCGACCGGCGGCGAGTTCGGACGGGATGCGGCGCCACCGGGCCGCGGTGTGCTGTGCGGTGTGCTCCGGCACGGACTGGCATTCGGCGAGCACCCAGGCCAGCACGTACTGGGCGATCCGCTCCCCCATCCGGCCCACGGTCCGGGTCAGCAGCGCCCCTTCGGGCCACGGACCGGCGGCCAGCAGCGCGTCCGTCCCCGCGTTGACGCTGTGGAACCACAGCAGCTGTCCCGTGCGCAGGGCCCGGGGCAGCGTGTCACCCACGTACAGGAACGGCCCCTCGGGCGCGGGGCCGGACGCGCGTCCCGCCGGGCGCCCGGCGATCCGCTCCAACTCCGCGGCCACGGACGCGTCGAGGGAGGGCGAGGCCAGGAGCGCGGCCCGCGCGAGCAGATCGGGACGTGGCACAGGTCGGGACGGCATCACGGGAGGTGTCAGCCGCCGGTGGCCGGACGGGCGGGGAAACCGCCGGTGGCGACCGGGCCCCAGCGCTCCGGGGTGATCCGGATGATGGACTTCCCCTGCTTCACCATCGCCGCCCGGTACTCGTCCCAGTCCGGGTGCTCACCGGAGATGTTCCGGAAGTACTCGACGAGCGGCTCGACCGACTCCGGTGAGTCGATCACCTCGGCCGAGCCGTCGATCTGTACCCACGGGCCGTCCCACTCGTCCGACAGGACGATCACGCTGACCCGCTCGTCCCGCTTGGCGTTGCGGGTCTTGGCCCGTTCGGGGTAGGTCGAGACGACGATCCGGCCCTCGTCGTCGACGCCGCAGGTCAGCGGGGAGCCCTGGGGGCGGCCGTCGGCCCGGGTGGTCAGCAGGATCGCCCGGTGCCGCGGCCGTACGAAGTCCAGCAGTCCGGCGAGCTCCACGGTGGTGTTGGTCGCGATGTTCGGTGCCATGCGGCCAACCCTATGCCGGTACGGATCCCCCCTGCACGGCCTGGATGTCCAGCTCCACCCGCAGCGTCGTACCGATCGCGGAGATGCCCGCCTGCACCACCTGGTTGTAGTTCATCGCGAAGTCCTCGCGGCGCAGTTCGGCCGTCGCGTGGAAGGCCGCCCGCACCCCGCCCCACGGGTCGGGGCCGGTGCCGAGGTAGCTGAGGTCCAGGTCGACGTCGCGGGCCACGCCGTGCATCGTGAGCACACCGTCGACCGTCCAGCGGTCCGGTCCTGCCGGGGTCAGGGCGCGCGAGCGGTAGGTGATCTCCGGGAACCGCTCGACGTCCAGGAAGTCGGGCGAGCGCAGGTGCTTGTCGCGCATGCCGTTGCCCGTGTCGATGCTGGCCGGGGTGATGAAGGCCTCCACCCGGGAGCGCTGGACGTCCTGTGCGATCTCGATCCGGCCGCCGAATTCCGTGAACCGGCCGTGCACGCTGGAGATTCCCAGGTGCTGCGCGACCGCGGCCACCGAGGAGTGCACCGGGTCCAGCGACCAGGTACCCGGCGGCGGCAGCTCCACACCGCCCTGCCGGGTGAGCACCACGGTGCCGGCCTCGACCCGGCCACTGGCCGTGACGAGGGCGGTGGAGGCGGCGGGTGCGTAGCCGACCGCTGTGACGATCACCGTGTACGCGCCGGCCTGCAGACGGTCGTCGGTGCGGACGGAACCGTTCTCGTCGGCGGCGGCCCGGAGCACCTGGGCGCCCGTCATGTCGGTCACCGTGATGACCGCGTGCTGGACCGCCCAGCCGTCCCGCGTCCGTACCTGTGCGCGAAGTCCCATCTGTGCTCTCTCCTTGCTCCATCACTCAGTTGCTCAGTGACTCAATGAGTCGGGCCCCGGGCGGGGACAGCAGGCCGTCCCCTGCCTGCCGTCCCCACCACGGGGCCCGTTTCCGCCGGCGGGCACAGCCTCTCCGCTCGAAGTGCTGTTCCGCCAGGGGTCTTTGTGGATCTTCCGTGTCTACTCGCCGGGGTGGGCGAGTTCGATGTCGTGGCTGTCGACTCCGGCACCCGTCACGGTCAGTGCGGTGGCCACCGGCGGGTAGCCGGTCGCGATGACCGAGTACTCGCCCGCGTCCAGGTCGGTGAAGGCGTACGCCCCGTCCTCCCCGGTCGTCGAGCCCGCGACCACGTTGCCTGCCGCGTCGACGAGGGTGACCCGGGCGTCGTGCAGCGGGGCCCGGCCGGAGCCGGCCCGGACGACACCCTGGACCAGCGCGCCGGACCGCAGTACCGCGTCGACCCGTGTGACTCCCTGGCCGCCGATCTCCACCGGCAGGGCCAGCGGACGGAAGCCGGCGGCGGTCACGGCCACGGTCACGGTGCCGGGGATCAGCTCGCCGAAGGTGAAGTCGCCCGCGTCGCCCGAGGTGCCGGTGGCCAGCACGTCGCCGCGCACATCGGTCACGAGGACCATCGCGCCCTGGACCGGGGCGCCGCCCTCGGCGGTCCGTACGGTCCCGGCGAGACCGCTCGTCCCGGAGAGCAGGATGTCGTACGCGAGCGGCTCCTCGCCGACCACCACGGTGGAGGCCTGCGGCTGGAAGCCGTCGGCGGACGCGATCAGGACGTAACTGCCGGAGCCCGGCGCGTCCAGTGCGTAGCCGCCGTCGGCCTGGGCGACGGAGCGCCCCAGCTGCCGGCCGCCCAGCGAGATCAGTGTGACGGCCGCCCGGGCGACGGGCGCGCCCTCGGCGCCGCGCACCACTCCGCGTACGGGCGTTCCCTGCGCGGTCACGACCGGGGCGTTCGGGGTGTTCGGTGCCTCGACCGAGGTGACCCCGGCCGTTGCTTCGGCGACGAGCGCGGTGGTGCCCGTGGTGTCCACGGCGGCTTCCGCGGCGGGTGCCCCGTCGCCGGCCGGGACCTTGTCGTTGCCGGCGTTGGACTTCAGCGCGACCTCCTTGATGAAGATCGTCACGATGAAGGCGACGAGCGCGGCCGGAGCGGCGTACAGGAAGACGTCGGCGACACCGTGGCCGTAGGCGACCTCCATGACGGTGCGGAACGGCGCGGGGAGCTTGTCCAGGTCGGGGATGCCCCCGCCGCCGGTACCGCCGTGGCCGAACGCGGCGCCCTGGGGGCCGAGGTCCGCCAGGCCGTCCTTGACGTAGTGGGTGACGCGGTTGGCCATGACGGCGCCCAGCGCGGAGACGCCGATGGCGCCACCGAGCGAACGGAAGAACGTGACGACGGAGCTGGCCGCACCGAGGTCGGCGGGAGCGACCTGGTTCTGCGTGGCGAGGACCAGGTTCTGCATCATCATGCCGACGCCGAGGCCCATGACGAACATGAAGACCGCGATGTGCCAGTACTCGGTGTCGTACCGGATGGTGCCCAGCATCCCGAGGCCCGCGGTGACGAGGAAGCCACCGGCGACCAGCCAGGCCTTCCAGCGGCCCGTCTTGGTGATGACCTGGCCCGAGACGGTCGACGAGAGGAAGAGCCCGGCGATCATCGGGATGGTCATGACGCCGGACATGGTCGGCGACTTGTCGCGTGCCAGCTGGAAGTACTGGCTGAAGAAGACGGTGCCCGCGAACATCGCGATGCCGACGAACAGCGAGGCGATCGAGGCCAGGGTGATGGTCCGGTTGCGGAAGAGACGCAGCGGGATGATCGGCTCACTGGCACGGGACTCGATGAACACGAAGACCAGAGTGAGCAGGGCCGCGCCCGCGAGCATCGTGTAGGTCTGCCAGGAGACCCAGTCGTACTTGTCGCCCGCGAAGGTCACCCAGAGGAGCAGCAGCGAGACGGCGGCGCTGATGAAGAACGCGCCCGACCAGTCGACCTTGACACCCTCGCGCTTGACCACGGGGAGCTTCAGGGTCTTCTGGAGCACGATCAGGGCGATGACCGCGAACGGCACACCCACGTAGAAGCACCAGCGCCAGCCCATCCAGCTGGTGTCGGTGATGACACCGCCGAGCAGCGGGCCGCCCACGGTGGCGACGGCGAAGACCGCGCCGAGGTAGCCGCTGTAGCGCCCGCGCTCGCGCGGGGAGATCATCGCGGCCATCACGATCTGGGCGAGGGCCGAGAGACCGCCGACGCCGATGCCCTGCACGACACGGCAGGCGATGAGCATGCCGCTGCTGGTCGACAGACCGGCCACGACCGAGCCGAGCACGTAGATGATCAGCGCTATCTGGACCAGCAGCTTCTTGCTGAACAGGTCGGAGAGCTTGCCCCACAGGGGGGTGGTCGCGGTCATGGCCAGCAGCGAGGCCGTGACGACCCAGGTGTAGGCGCTCTGGCCGCCGCCGAGGTCGGAGATGATTTCCGGCAGGGCGTTGGAAACGACGGTCGACGACAGGATCGCGACGAACATGCCGAGCAGCAGCCCGGTGAGCGCTTCCATGATCTGGCGGTGTGTCATCGGCGTGCCGTCGGGGGCGTCCGATGCCCCGTGCTTGGCGTGGCCGCCCCGCACACCGGTCGGTGTGGTCGTAGCCATGGAGTTCCTTGTCTTTGCTTCTGTTACACAGGTGTACGGGTGTGCGAATCGTCGGAGTGCCCGGTGCGGCAGTCGCCGCTGTGCTTCCCCGGGGCGCAGCCGACGAGGCTGCGGCAGGAGAAGCTGTCGCGCAGCCGGGACAGCAACGTGTTGAGTTGTCCGACGTCCTCGTCGGACCAGTCGGGGAGGTGGTGGGCGAACATTTCCGTGGTCCGCCTGGACAGCTCGGCCAGCAGGTCGTTGCCCGCGGGGGTCAGCCGCACGATGCGGGACCGCTTGTCCGCAGGGTCCGGGAACCGTTCTATCCAGCCGTTGTCCACGGCGTGGGCCACGTGCCGGCTGGTCACCGACATGTTCACGGCGAGAAGTTCGGTGAGGCTGGTGATCCGCATCTCGCCGTAGCGGGACAGCAGGGTCAGTACGGCGGCCGAACCGCCGGGGCACTCTGCGGGCAGGATGCGGGCGAGGCCCCTTTTGACGGCTCCGATGGCGCTGAGCTGGCGGGCCAGTTCCTCGTACTGGCTCCGTGTGGCCACCGGTCCTCCACCTGTTCTCCCCGGGTCATCTTGTTGCTTAGGGCAACGATAGAAGCTGTTGGTTGCTACAGGCAAACGAAAGGCCCCTTGCAGAAGTAAAGGAAGCCAAAAGCCTGCGTAGGCTCCCGGTCAAGCCTGCAGCGCAGGGCCGGTGAGCTGCGCCGGATGTGTTCCGCGGCACAGTGCGCGAGCGGGTCCGCGCTTCGAGGGGAAGCGGCAGGATCCCCCACGGGAAGCGGCAGGATCCCCACGGGAAGCGGCCGGACGGGCCCGTGGAGGCGGTGCGGAGCGCTCCGGAGGACGGGTGAAGGGGCCGTGGACGGCTTGGACGGGCATCATCCGCTGTGGACCCGGGGGTTGGGCGGCACCCCTGAGTTCGCTAGTGTCCTGGGCCATGGCACACAACCCCCACGCCCCGCAGCCGGGCCCCGAGGGCACTCACGACCCGGCGGGCAGCACGCAGATGTTCCGCGCCTTCGTCGACGAGGGCGAGCCGCAGCGCAGGCAGCAGCCCGCCGCGACGTCTTCCGGACCGAGGGCCGGGGTGATCGCGGTCGTCGTCGCGGTCGTCGTCGTCCTCGGCGCGGTCGCCTGGCTCGCGCTCGGCTGACCGAGGTCCCCGCGGACGGGGGCCACGCTCAGGTCACGTCCCTGTCACTTCCCACGGCGTGACGCCCCGGTCCTTCGGCATGCCTGCCCCAGGACCGGGGCGTCGTGCCGTATCCGCGTGCTGCGGCGTTCTTGCCTTGCCGGGCGCGCTCACGGCCGCCGCCCAGGCGGCGCCGGGCACGCCGCGGCCGCCGGGGCGGTGAACAAGGTGCCCCGGCGGCCGGTGGAGCCGTGTGTCCGGCGCCGTAGGGCGCCGGACCGGCTGATGCGCCGTCAATCACCGACCCGTAAGGGGTCAGTCCGCGATGAGCCCCTCCCTGAGCTGGGTGAGCGTCCGGGTCAGCAGTCGTGAGACATGCATCTGCGAGATGCCGACCTCCTCACCGATCTGCGACTGGGTCATGTTGGCGAAGAAGCGCAGCATGATGATCTGCCGCTCGCGCGGGGCGAGTTTGGCCAGCAGCGGCTTCAGGGACTCGCGGTACTCGACGCCTTCCAGGGCCGCGTCCTCGTACCCCAGACGGTCCGCCAGCGAACCCTCGCCGCCGTCGTCCTCGGGGGACGGGGAATCGAGCGAGGAGGCCGTGTAGGCGTTGCCGACGGCCAGCCCGTCGACCACGTCCTCCTCGGAGACCCCGAGCGCCTTGGCGAGCTCGGGCACGGTCGGCGAGCGGTCGAGCTTCTGGGCGAGCTCGTCACTGGTCTTGGTGAGGGCGAGCCGCAGTTCCTGGAGCCGGCGCGGTACCCGCACCGACCACGAGGTGTCGCGGAAGAAGCGCTTGATCTCGCCCACCACGGTCGGCATCGCGAACGTGGGGAACTCCACGCCCCGCTCGCAGTCGAACCGGTCGATCGCCTTGATCAGGCCGATCGTGCCGACCTGGACGATGTCCTCCATGGGTTCGTTACGGCTCCGGAACCGCGCCGCCGCATACCGCACGAGCGGGAGGTTGAGCTCGATGAGTGTGTCCCGCACATAGGTCCGCTCCGGACTGTCCGTTCCGTCGGGACCCGATGCGGGACCCAGCGCGGCGAGCCGCAGGAACAGGGAGCGGGACAGAGTGCGGGTGTCGATGGCTTCCGATGAGCTGGTGAGCACGGCAGGTGCTGGTGCGCTCTTCGTGAGCGTGAGCACCTTCGAGCTGCCCTGTTCTGCGGACATGCCACCCCCTTGAGGTCGCGGACGGTCGCGGTGGCCACGACCATCGGAGGAACGCAGCCTCCACCTGAATACCGGAGGTGGAGCTGCGGCAAACGCGGTTCCAGCAGAATGTCACATGTCGGCAACGCGCTGTAGTGACATGTCGACAAGTTAGCGGCAAAACTGCCCTGGAAACAGGGGGTGTACGGCTTTTGCACCGCCGGAACCGGTCTCCGTGCGATCTACCCGTTCCGGTTACGCCTCGATCCTGTTTGCGGATCTCAGACGGGCAAAACTTCTGGCCAGGAGCCTTGACACATGCATCTGGGAGACACCGAGTTCGGCGCTGATCTGGGACTGGGTCAGGTTGTTGTAGTAGCGCAGGAGCAGGATCCGCTGCTCGCGCTCCGGCAGCTGGACGAGCAGATGCCGTACCAGGTCGCGGTGTTCGACCCCGGCGAGGGCCGGATCCTCGTAGCCGAGCCGGTCCAGGAGCCCCGGCAGGCCGTCGCCCTCCTGGGCGGCTTCCAGGGAGGTCGCGTGGTAGGAGCGGCCCGCCTCGATGCAGGCGAGCACCTCGTCCTCGGAGATCTTCAGCCGCTCGGCGATCTCGCCTGTCGTGGGCGAGCGGCCATGAGCGGTCGTCAGATCCTCGGTCGCGCCGGTGACCTGGACCCAGAGCTCGTGCAGCCGCCGCGGGACGTGCACGGTCCGCACGTTGTCACGGAAGTAGCGCTTGATCTCCCCGACCACGGTGGGCATGGCGAACGTCGGGAACTGGACGCCGCGTTCCGGGTCGAAGCGGTCGATGGCGTTGATGAGGCCGATGGTGCCGACCTGGACGACGTCCTCCATCGGCTCGTTGCGGCTGCGGAAGCGGGCCGCGGCGTACCGCACGAGGGGCAGGTTCGCCTCGATCAGGGCGGCGCGCACCCTGCGGTGTTCCGAGGTGCCCGGTTCGAGGCCCTTGAGCCGGCCGAACAGCACCTGGGTGAGCGCCCTGGTGTCCGCGCCCCGGGTTCTGGTGGGCGTGGAGGGATCGGGCGTCTCGGTCTGGATGTCGTCCGTCTGGACGTTCTGGGGCGGGACTTGAGGCGCTGTACTGGCCGGCACGGTGTCGCCACCCCTTTGCGGTCAACTACGGTCAACTCATCCGTCAAAAGCGGTCATAGCATCACAAGACATGTCCACTGTGTGCAAGCACCGAGAAAAGTCGTGTTGAGCGCGATTCGGTTTAAACATGCCGAAAAGCCCCTCTCCTGAAAGGCGAGGGGCCCGAAGGGCCGAAAGGCGGGAACGCGTCAGAACGGGTAGTCGGCAATCACCCAAGTGGCGAATTCACGCCACTGTCCGGCAGCCGCCTGATGTGCCGGGTGCTCGATGTAGCGCTTCAGGGAGTCCTCGTCCGCGACCGCCGAGTTGATGGCGAAGTCGTACGCGATCGGCCGGTCGGTGATGTTCCAGGCGCACTCCCAGAACTCCAGCTCGGGGATCGTTCCGTCGAGCGCCCGAAAGGCCTGTACGCCCGCGACGACCCGCGGATCGTCCCGTTCCACACCGTCGTTCAGCTTGAACAGGACCAGGTGGCGGATCATGGGGGTTCTCCTACTTCACGAGCTCGGACATGAAGTCCCCGACGCCCTGTGCGGCGCTCGAAACACCTTCGAAACCGACTTGGACGAGGTCGGCGGCCCGGGCGGGAGACGTGATGATCGTGTACAGCACGAAGACCACAATCAAGTAGAGCGCGATCTTCTTCGCTTGCACCACAGCCCCGCCTCTCCCTTTCGATCACCTGTGCAGTCGGGTGATTCTAGCCGCACGTTTGGCCGTATCCGCTGGCTGTTTCCGATCACTGATGTGGCTTTTAAGGACGAAGGACCCCCCGATCCGGGCCCTTTGCCCCCGGCTGCGGCTTCTGCCGGGAGGCAGGATGGGAAGCGAGCCCGCCGTATGCAACCGAAACGTGCGGGCCGAGGAACAGGACCTCTCCGGGGTCCACACCGCGAGATTCCCCCCTGACCGCGGCGAGGGCCCCTGGTCCCTGTTCTCACCGGGGGAAGCGGCTTGTCCCCCCGATGCCGCTTCCCCCGACCTCGAACCTGATGCGATGCATGACTGTGGCCCCGGCTTCCGAGCCGGGGCCACAGTCATGTCCTGCGTGAGAAACGCCCGAAGGGCCCGGCGCAGTGCGCCGGGCCCTTCGTAAGAGCGGTAGCGGAGGGATTTGAACCCTCGGTGAGTTTCCCCACACTCGCTTTCGAGGCGAGCTCCTTCGGCCGCTCGGACACGCTACCGAGAGAGAGCTTAGACCATCCCGGGCCATGGTTCGAAATCAGATTCCCGCCGCCCGGCAGGAGCGCGTGCGCGGCGGGCTCAGCGCTCGCGGAAGAAGGCGGTCAGCTGGGCCGCACAGGCGTCCTCCAGCACTCCGTGGATCACCTCGGGGCGGTGGTTGAGCCGACGGTCCCGTACGACGTCCCAGAGCGAGCCGGCGGCGCCGGCCTTCTCGTCCCGTGCCCCGTAGACCACGCGGCCGATCCGGGACTGCACGAGGGCGCCCGCGCACATGGTGCAGGGCTCCAGGGTGACCACCAGCGTGCAGCCGGTCAGCCGCCAGGCGCCGAGAGCGGCTGCGGCGCGGCGCAGCGCGAGGACCTCGGCGTGCGCGGTCGGGTCGCCCGTCGCCTCGCGCTCGTTGTGGCCGGTGGCGAGCAGGACGCCGTCCGGACCCAGGACAACGGCGCCGACCGGCACATCGCCGGCCAGCGCCGCCTGCGCTGCCTCGTCCAGGGCATGGCGCATGGGTGCCTGCCACGGATCCCGTACGGGATCGGGGGGAGGCGGTGAGGAGGGCGGGGGTGGTGGTGCGTTCACCCGCGGACCCTAACGGACGGTCTCCAGGACCTCGGCCGCGCCGAGCGCGTCCGCGATCTCCACCAGCGCGTCGGTGCGCAGGGTCAGCAACTGCTTCTCGGACAGTCCGAGGTCGGCGAGGACCCCGAGTTCTCCGAGCGGCCCCGCCGGTACGGCGTCGGGGTCGTGGTCGGGGTCGGGGTCCGGGTCGGGGACAGCGGCGCCGGCCCGGCCGTCGGCGCTGTCCTTGGCTTCGTCCGGTTCGCCGTCCTCCGTACCGTCGAGGTCCACGAGTTCCTCGAGTGCGGCGATCTCGTCCTCGGCCCCCGGTTCGCGGCCGAGCAGTTCGTCGGTGAGCAGGATCTCCCCGTACGAGGAGCGGGCGGCTGCGGACGCGTCCGAGATGTAGATACGGGGGTCCTCCTCACCGTCCACGCGGACGACGCCGAACCAGGCGTCCTCCTGCTCGATGTAGACCAGGACCGTGTCCTCGTCCACCGAGGCCTCTCGGGCCAGATCTGTCAGGTCGGACAGGGTTTCCACATCGTCGAGCTCTGTATCGCTCGCTTCCCACCCGTCTTCGGTGCGCGCGAGCAGTGCGGCGAAGTACACCGTGACTCTCCCACTGGTCATAGGCGAATCGGTCCGACGGGAGGGCAGACGGTCTTCCGGCTGCTCTGGGCCCCGCCCAATCGGCATCGTGGCAGAAACGAGCGCGAAGCGAGACGTCTTCGACCGTTGCGTCGGCCATGAGTTCCGGGAGTGCCTGCTCGGAGGTGGTCTCCGCGCGGGCATCCGGGGAGGGGCGCGGAGGTGCGTACGCCGGGTGATCACCAGCGGAACGTGCGCATCCGCATCTGTTGGCGCATACGGGCCGCGCGGGCGCGGCGGGGCTGGACCCGGTCGCGTAGCTGCTTCGCCTCATGGAGCTCACGGAGGAACTGGACCCGGCGCCTCCGGCGCGCCGCGTCACTCTCCTGCGCGTCCGGCACGTTCTCCTGCACGTCGGGCAGGTCGCGCGCGTCGCGTCCGGCCTGCCGCTGTTTCCGCTGCTCCCCGTCGGGCAATCGACACACCACCCCAAGCCTGGGTCCGTATGCCCCCACCTTCCCCCCGAACAGGTGCTTGATGCCAGTGCAGACGTGCGGGAAGCCCGTCCGGGGCCCCGCTACTGTTGACGGCATGCGGATCCACGTCGTCGACCACCCGCTGGTCGCGCACAAACTCACCACGCTGCGCGACAAGCGCACCGACTCCCCGACCTTCCGGCGGCTCGCCGACGAACTGGTCACCCTCCTCGCGTACGAGGCCACCAGGGATGTGCGGACCGAGCAGGTCGACATCGAGACCCCGGTGACCGCCACGACCGGAGTGAAGCTGTCGTACCCGCGGCCCCTGGTCGTGCCGATCCTGCGCGCCGGTCTCGGCATGCTCGACGGCATGGTGCGGCTGCTCCCGACCGCCGAGGTCGGCTTCCTGGGCATGATCCGCAACGAGGAGACCCTCCAGGCGGAGACGTACGCGACGCGGATGCCCGAGGACCTCTCAGGGCGTCAGGTCTACGTCCTGGACCCGATGCTGGCCACCGGCGGCACGCTCGTCGCGGCCATCAGGGAGCTGATCAAGCGCGGCGCGGACGACGTCACCGCCGTCGTGCTGCTCGCGGCGCCCGAGGGTGTCGAGGTCATGGAGCGCGAGCTGGCCGGCGCCCCGGTCACGGTGGTCACCGCCTCGGTCGACGAGCGGCTCAACGAGAACGGCTACATCGTGCCGGGGCTCGGCGACGCAGGCGACCGGATGTACGGCACCGTCGACTGACGGGGCCGCCCGGTCACCGGCAGGGGGACGGAGCCGGGGCGGGCTTCGTCAGGGCGGTGAGCGCGGAGGCGGCCGCCGCGGGCGGGCTGAACGCCGTGAACTTCGTACCGATGATCAGATCGACGTCCGCCGTCCGGCGGGCGTCGGTCTTGCGTACGGCCCCGGGCAGCTGCGTGCCGAGCACCGGGAAGGAGCCGTTCGTCGCCGTCGGAGCCCCGAGCAGCAGTGCGGTGCCCGGCACCTTCTTGTCGTACGCGGCCGTGGCGTTGCCCACCTTGCCGATGGTGAAGCCGCGCTTCTTCAGTTCGTCGGCGGCGGCCTTGGCCAGCCCGCTGCGCGGCGTCGCGTTGTAGATGTTGACCTTGATGGTGGCCGGCTCGGGGAGCGCCTCGACGGGTGCCGAAGCCGTCGGTGAGGGGCAGGCCTTCGTGCGCTCGGCCGCGTTCGCCCGTCCGTCGCCCCCGGTGAAGACGTCGATGAGCTGCAGCGTGCCCCATCCGGCCAGGCCGAGGGCCGCAACGGCAGCGACGGCCGACAGGACGAGCCTGCGGCGATGACGGGGGCGGCGCATGCGCGGGTAGGTGTTGCCCGTGATGCGGTACTTTCCGCCCATGCCGGGAGGGGTCAGCATGCTCATGGGCGCAGCGTAGTGCGACCTGGTGATGATGCCTACTAAACGATCAACAGATGGCACCCGTATGTGCATAAAAGCACTCGAAAGGCCGGAAATGGGCCACGGGTGGGAGTGGCGCGGTCAGCCGAGTTCGAGGACGCGGGCGTGCAGCACCTGGCGCTGCTGCAGTGCGGCGCGCACGGCGCGGTGCAGCCCGTCCTCGAGGTAGAGGTCGCCCTGCCACTTCACGACGTGCGCGAACAGGTCGCCGTAGAACGTGGAGTCCTCGGCGAGCAGGGTCTCGAGGTCCAGCTGTCCCTTGGTGGTCACCAGCTGGTCGAGGCGGACCGGGCGCGGCGCGACATCCGCCCACTGTCGGGTGCTTTCCCGGCCGTGGTCGGGATATGGCCGCCCATTTCCGATGCGCTTGAAGATCACACGGAAAGCCTACCGGGCAAGGACCTCCGGGCGCAGCCACGGGACGGGACTGCGATGCTTGGCGAACCGTAATGAATCGGGTGAAACAGGAACGGGGGCTGTCATGAGTGAGAGCGAGAGCGGGGGCGCACTGCCGCAGCAGGCTCAGGACATCGCCGCCGGGTACGAGGTCTCCGGTGCCGCACTCGAACTGGGTGCGCTCCTCTGGGACGGTGCGGCCCTTCCCGGTTCAGCGACGCGTCCAAGGCGTTCCTGGACGCGATCACGCAGACCGTGCGGCTGATTCGCTCGAAAGGAGTCGGGATCTTCTTCGTCATGCAGACACCGAAGGATGTCCCCGCCGAGGTGCTGGGCCAGCTCGGCAACCGGGTACAGCACGCGCTGCGCGCGTTCACCCCGGACGACGCGAAGGCGCTGCGGGCGACGGTGAAGACCTTCCCCGACTCCCCGTACGACCTGGAGGAACTGCTGACCGGGCTGGGTACGGGCGAGGCTGTGATCACCGTGCTGGGCGAGAGGGGCGCGCCCACCCCGGTGGCGGCGACCCGGCTGCGGGCGCCGCAGCCACTGATGGGGCCGGTGCCGGCGGACGTGATGGAGCGGGCGGTGAACGGGTCCTCGCTGTACGGGCGTTACGCCGAGGCCGTGGACCGTGAGTCCGCGTACGAGAAGCTCGCACCGGGCCAGGAGGAGGCCGGGCGGGCCGACCGGGACGCGGGGGACCGTGCGGCCGTGGAGGAGGCGGTGGCGGCGGGCGCGCCCGAGACCCGGAAGGGGGCGCCCGGAGAGTCGGAACCGGCGCCCGAGGAGCGGAAGGAAGAGGGTTCGCCGGTCCGGCAGGTGGTGGGGAGCAGCATGTTCAAATCCCTGGCCAGGAGCGTGGGAACGCAGGTCGGGCGGGAGATCTCGCGGTCGCTCTTCGGCACGTCACGCCGCAGGCGGTGAGGCGGGGCTCGCCGCCTGCGGCGTGAGGGAGCGGTGCGGGTTACTCGGTGACGCCGTGCGCGTGGCCCTCGCGCAGGCCGCCGCCGCTGCCGGGCTCACCGGTGCTGGGTGCCGAGGGGACCGGGCGGGTCAGGGAGCGCAGGTCGTAGGCGTAGGTGCCCACGGCGTTGGCGATCACATCGATGTTGGTGTCGAAGTGCGCCATGTCGACGTTGTCCAGGTCGTCACAGGCCGCGTGGTAGCACGGGTCGTACGCGATGCCGGCCGTGCCGCCGAACGTCGTTGCCTGGTCGGCCGTCTTGATGCCCTCGGCGCCCGTGTCCGTACCGCCGGACGGGATGCCGGCTTCGATGAACGGCCCGTAGTCGGAGCGTCCGGTGAAGTCCGTGCCGGTGTGGGGCTTGGCCTTCCCGTCCAGGAACCGGTTGATGTCACGTTCCAGTTGGGCGGAGCCCTCGGGGCCGGGGCCCTCGCCGACATTGTCGGAGTTGTCGCCGTCGAAGACGAACTGCACACCGTTCGGCGAAGCGATCATGTCGAAGTTGAGGTACAGCACGACCTGCTTGCGCTGCTCCTCGGAGAGCTTCGTGACGTACGCCTCCGAGCCCAGCAGGCCGTTCTCCTCCGCCGACCACCAGGCGAACCGCACCTTGTTGGCGGGCTGCTTGTGTGACTTGGCGAGTTCCAGGGCGACTTCCAGGAGGCCGGCCGAGCCGGATCCGTTGTCGTTGATCCCGGGGCCGTCGGTGACCGAGTCGAGGTGAGCGCCGAGCATGACGGTCTTCGCCGGGTTCCCGCGGCGGGTCTCGGCGACGACGTTGCGGGTGGTGCGCTCCTCCTGGAACTCACGGATCTCGAAGTCGACCGTCACCTCGCCCTCGGCCAGGTCCGCGACGAGCTTCTCGCCCTCTGCCTGGAGGAGTCCGCCGGTGGGTATCTTCCCCGACGCGACGTCCCCGAGGGTGCCGGAGAGCACGCCCTCGGTGTTGTTGTAGATCACCGCGCCGGCCGCGCCCGCGACGCCGGCCGCCGCCTGCTTCTCGGCGAAGGAGCAGCCGCCGCGCTTGATCAGCGCGATCTTGCCGGTGAAGGTCGCGGAGGCGTAGTCGGCCGCCTCGCAGCCGGTGGTGGCGTCGGCGGGAACGGCGACGAGGGCCGCGCGGATCCCGCCCTCCTTCGTGGACTTCGTGTACGTCATCGCCTTGATGGAGATGTCACGGGGCGTGGGCGAGACCACGGAGAGCTTCTCGGCCAGCGTCTCGGTGTAGACGAAGTCGAAAGCCTGGTAGCCGACCTGGTATCCGGCCTTCTGGAGCTGCCGGTAGACGTAGGCGGCGGAGGCGTCGTGGCCCAGCGAGCCGGCCGCGCGGTGGCCGTCCGCCGAGTCGGCTATCGCCTGGAACTGCTCCAGATGCCGGTGGGCGTCCTTCGCGGACGAGTTCTTGACCAGGGTCCGCGACAGCTTGGCGGCATCTTTGGCCGGGCCGTGGGGAGCGTGGCCGTGGTGCGGGGACGCGGCGAGGAGGAGCGGTGTGGCCAGGGCGGTGGCGGCCACAACCGCCATGGCTCTGCGACGAGTTGCGTGCACAGGAGTCCTTCCGATGCGAACGGATGTGCGTGAAAGCTAGCGAGTGCTCCGGCATCTGTGAACCGCGGCGGCCGGTTGTGATCGCTTGTGTGGCTCGTTCGTGATCACGTGGCCCCTCCCGTCGCCTTCGCCGCCTTGGCCGCCGCCTTCGCTTCCTGCTTGTACGCGCGCACCTCGGCGAGCGAGTCGGGTCCGGTGATGTCGGCGACGGAGCGGTGCGAGCCCGCCTCTCCGTACGGACCTGCGGCCTCCCGCCATCCGGTCGGGCGGACCTCGAACTGCTTGCCGAGCAGAGCCAGGAAGATCTGCGCCTTCTGGGTGCCGAACCCGGGCAGCGCGTTGAGGCGTTTCAGCAGCTCGGCGCCCGTTCCGGCGCCCTCCCACACGGCGCTCGCGTCTCCCTCGTACTCCGCCACCAGGAACTGGCACAGTTGCTGCACCCGCTTGGCCATGGAGCCGGGATAGCGGTGCAGGGCGGGTTTGGAGGTGAAGAGCTCGGTGAAGGCCTCCGGGTCGTAGGCGGCGATCTCGTGCGCGTCCAGATCGTCCGAGCCCATGCGTCCGGCGAGGGTGAACGGGCCGGTGAACGCCCACTCCATGGGAACCTGCTGGTCCAGCAGCATGCCGACGAGGGCTGCGAGCGGGCTGCGCCCGAGGAGCTCGTCCGCGTCGGACTGCTGGGCGATGCGCACCGTGAAGTCCTTGCCGTCGTTGCTCTTGGTCATATCTTCGATGATCGCGAGAGCGGCGGGGATCGGCGAGTCCAGCGGTGCCGGGCGGGGAGCCCGGAGGCGTCCGGGAAGCGGGGATGTCAGCTTCTCGGAGCGCCGTCGGTTCCAGGAGCATGAACGACAACGAGAAGCTGACCATTGCCGTCGTCGGCGGAACCGGGACACTGGGCCGGGGGGTCGCGGGCACGCTGCGTTCGCGCGGCCACCAGGTGCGGGTGCTCAGCCGTCGCTCGCAGGAGTACCCCGTCGACCTGACCACGGGGGAGGGTCTGGACGGAGCGCCGGCCGGCTGCGACGTCGTGGTGGACGCCAGTAACAGCACCTCCTCGAAGGGTGCGGCGCGGACGCTCGTCGAGGGTTCGCGGCGCCTGCTGGCCGCCGAGGAGGCCGCCGGGGTCCGCCACCACGTCTGCGTCTCCATCGTCGGCTGCGAACGCGTTCCCTTCGGGTACTACCGGGCGAAGGTCGCACAGGAGCGGGTGGTGGAGGCGGGGCCGGTGGACTGGACCCTGGTGCGGGCGACGCAGTTCCACGAACTGGTGGCCTGGGGGTTCAGGTCGATGGCCCGCTTCGGAGTGTTGGTCCTGCCCAGGATGCTCCTGCGGCCCATGGCCTCCGCGGAGCTGGCCGTGGCGGTGGCCGGTGCCGCCGAGGGGCCCGCGCTCCGGGGTCGTGTCGAGGTGGCCGGACCCGAGACCGCCGATGTCAGGGACCTCGCCCGGCAGTGGCGTTCGGTCACCGGCAGCCGCGCGCGGATGGTGCCGTCGGCGCTGCCGGGCGCGGTGGGCAGGGCCGTCCGGTCGGGTGCGCTGACCCTGGACCGGCCGGACGTGACGGGCACGACGACGTTTGCGGACTGGCTCGAGCAGCGGAAGCACCGGGGCTGAGGGCGCGGGGGCGACGGGCCGCAGGGCTTCGGGGTCGCAGGGCCGCACGGCACAGGGCCGCCGGGCCGTAAGGCTTCAGGGCTGCAGGCGGGCGGCGCGCATCCGTAGGTAGCGGACCTCCGGCGCGCTCAGCGTGCGGTCGGCGGCCAGCCGGTAGGCGGCCCGTGCACCGTCACGGTCTCCGGCCTTCTCCAGCAGGTGGGCCCGTACGGCGTCCACCCGGTGGTTCCCGGCCAGCCGGTCGCTCAGCGCCTCCACTTCCGCCAGCCCGGCCCGTGGGCCGTGCACCATGGCGACGGCCACCGCGCGGCCGAGCCCGGCCATGGGGTCCGGGGCGCGGGCCACGAGGAGGTCGTACAGGGCGAGGATCTGGGGCCAGTCGGTGTCCTCGGCGCGCTCCGCCTCGCAGTGCAGTGCCGCGATCGCCGCCTGCAGCTGGTAGGCCCCCGCGGGACCCTCGGCCAGCGCCTCCTCCACCAGGGCGGCGCCCTCCGCGATCGCGGCACGGTCCCAGCGGGTGCGGTCCTGCTCGTCGAGCGGGATCAGCTCCCCGTCCGGGCCGCTGCGGGCCGCGCTGCGGGCCTCGGTGAGCAGCATCAGCGCCAGCAGGCCGGCCACCCGGCCCTCCCTGGGCAGGAGCCCCCGTACGGAACGGGTCAGCCGGATCGCCTCGCGGGCGAGGTCCGCGCGGTGCAGATCACTGCCGGAGGTCGCCGTGTACCCCTCGTTGAAGATCAGGTAGAGCACCTGGAGCACGGCGGCGAGCCGAAGATCGCGGTCGGCGGGCCCCGGCCGGCGGAACGGTGTTCCCCGGACCTTCTGTTTCGCCCGGCTGATCCTCTGGGCCATCGTCGCCTCGGTCACCAGGTGTGCCCGGGCGATCTCGGCCGTGGTGAGGCCGCCGACGGCGCGCAGGGTGAGCGCGACCTGAGCGGCGGGAGTCAGCTCCGGGTGGCAGCAGAGGAAGAGCAGGGTGAGGGTGTCGTCCTCGGACGGTGCCCGGCTCTCGCCGGGCGGCGGGGCGGTGAACGCGTCCCGCGGGGTGAGGGCTGCGGCCGTCCTCTCGCGCCGGTGCCGGGCGGAGTCGCTGCGCAGCTGGTCCGTCAGCCGCCGGGACGCGATCCTGATGAGCCAGCCGCGCGGGTTGTCCGGCAGCCCCTGCTCCGGCCACTGCTGCGCTGCCGCGAGGAGTGCTTCCTGTACCGAGTCCTCGGCGGCGTCGAAGTGTCCGTACCGGCGCACGAGCGCGCCGAGGACCTGCGGCGCGTGCCTGCGCAGCAGGTCCTCGACGTCCGTCGTCCTACGGTCCACTCGTCACCTCTGACCAGGCGGTTCCTCAGGCACCGCCCGAGTCGATCGGGCGGATCACCACGGGGTACTCGGGAGCACCCTCGGGCTGCGGGCAGAGCGCGATGCGTGCCGCGATCTCGGTCACCCGTTCCAGGCTCTCGCAGTCGAGGACCCAGTACCCGGCGAGGAGCTCCTTGGTCTCCCCGTACGGACCGTCGGAGATCACCGGCTGACCGTCGGAGCCCGCGCTCACGAAACGGGTCTTCGCGGGTTCGACCAGTCCCTGGCCGTCCACCATCTCACCGGACTCGGCGAGGTCGTTGTTGAGTCCCTCCATGAAGGCGAACATCGCCTTCACGTCCTTCTCGTTCCAGGCCGGGCTGCTCGCGGACGCCTTGCCGCGCATCGCCTCGTAGTCGGCCTGCGATCCCTGCACCATCACCAGGTACTTCATGATTCGCTCCTCGGGCTGCTGTGCTGCCCTTCGTGGGCAACTCTCACAGGGGACGTCGGAGCCGCAGGCGGGTTCTCGACACCACGCGGAGGGTTTTCCTGAATCACTCCAGCAGGTGCGGCCCTCGGCAGACAGGTGCGCTGTGCCCTACCGCGACGGGTTCCGGCCGAGCAGCGAGCGCACCGCCGCGCGGTCGACGTTCGTCAGGGCGCGGACGAGCTTCGGGGTGAGGAAGACGATCACGAGGCCGAGGAGGGAGGCCGCGGCGATCTGCAGGGGGGAGGAGAGGTAGTACTGGTGGCGGACGCCGTCCGAGGTGTAGTCGAAGACCTGGTACCCGGGCCAGCCCACGTAACGGGGGAAGACCCAGGCGTAGAGCGGGTAGAGCGCGACCGTCCAGCCGGTGACGAGGAAGGTCAGCGTCAGGCAGAAGCTCGCCACCCGCCACGGAAACATGACGACCTGGAAGAGCAGCGCCTTCCAGCCCGCCGCGTCCGTCAGCCGGGCCTGGACGCCCGCCCACCAGCCGGTCCGCTTCGCTGCGGGGATGCCTGCCGGCGCCGTGGCGTCCAGGCCGAGCAGTGCGCCCGCCCGTCGCCGTTCGGTGGCACCGAGGCCGCGTGCGGCGGCGAGCAGGGCGGCGAGGACCGGCAGGCCGAGCACCGTGAGGGAGAGTCCGGCGCCGAGCGAGAACAGGGTCACGGAGAGGACGAATCCACCGATGGCGATCGGCAGCGAGGTCAGCGCGTAACCGATCTCCCGGTACGTGGCCGCGGCGAACGGGCCGCGCCGGAACGCCGTCGTGGGCGCGGCCCGCGTGGCCCCTGTGGCGGGCGCGTCGGCGGTGGACGGTGCTGCGGGCACGTCGGCGGTAGCCGGTGCCGTGGTGCGCGGGAGGGTGCTGGTGGTCATGGCGGCCTCGACATCATCGGGTGGGGATGCTCCGTGCTGACGTGCTCCACACTCGTGGATCCGTGCGCCCAACGGCATGGGGTGACCAGGCCGGTTGGGGGTGGGGTTGCCCCCAGGGCGCCCCGGGGGATCGCAGTGGCCGGTCGTCCGACCTGGCCGGGCCGCGGATCGGACCGGACAGTAGAGTTCGGCAGCGTCATCCCCCGAACACCGAGGTACCGGCCGTGTCCCCCGCACCATCAGAACCACCTGCCCCGCAGCTCCCGCCCGACGCGCGTGCCGTGAGCGTGGTGGGCATCGGTGCCGACGGATGGGCGGGCCTGCCGGACACGGCACGCTCCACGCTCCTGGACGCCGAGGTACTGATCGGCGGTGAGCGCCAGTTGCGGCTGCTCCCGCCCGGCTGCGAGGGCCGGCGCGTGCCCTGGCCGTCGCCGCTGCGGCCCGTCGTGCGCGGCCTGCTCGCCGCCCATGAGGGGTACCGGATCGCCGTACTGGCCAGCGGCGATCCCATGTTCTACGGCATCGGCAGGGCACTCACCGAGGAGCTCGGCCCGGGGGCGCTGCACGTCCTGCCGCACCCGTCGTCGACCTCCTACGCCTGCGCCCGGCTCGGCTGGCCGCTGGAGGACACCGAGGTCGTCACCCTGGTGGGCCGCCCCACGGCCCGGCTGGCCGCCGCCCTGTACGACGGGCGTCGGCTGCTCGTCCTCAGCGCGGACGCCGCCACTCCGGCCGCCGTGGCCGCCCTGCTGCGGGAGCACGGCTTCGGGCCCAGCCGGATGCGGGTGCTCGAACAGCTCGGCGGCGAGCGTGAGGACTGCGTGGACGGCACCGCGGACACCTGGGCGCGCGAGCCCGGAGACCCCCTCAACGTCATCGCCGTCGAGTGCCGCTCCACGCCGGACGTCCTGCGCATCGGCGCCGTACCGGGCCTGCCCGACGAGGCGTACGAGCACGACGGCCAGCTCACGAAGCGCCACGTACGGGCCGCCACGCTCGGCGTACTGGCGCCCGCCCCCGGTGAACTCCTCTGGGACATCGGCGGCGGCTCCGGATCGGTCGCCGTCGAATGGCTGCGGACCCATCCGTCCTGCCGTGCGGTGACCGTGGAGCGCGACCCGGTGCGGGCCCGGCGCATCGCCCGTAACGCGGACCGGTTCGGCGTCCCCGCCCTGCGCGTGGTCACCGGGCGGGCGCCGGACGCCCTCGCCGGACTGCCCGTCCCCGATGCCGTGTTCATCGGAGGCGGGCTCACCGTGCCGGGCCTGCTCGACGCCTGCTGGGACGCACTGCCTCCGGGTGGCCGACTGGTCGCCAACACGGTCACGCTGGAGTCGGAGGCACTGCTCGCCGAGCGGTACCGGTTGCACGGCGGCGACCTGGTGCGGCTCGCGGTGGCCCACGCGGTGCCGGTCGGCGGGTTCACCGGGTGGCGCCAGGCGATGCCCGTGACGCAGTGGTCCGTACGCAAAGCCTCGCCCGACTCACACGCCTCAGGAGACAACAGATGACCGTGCACTTCATCGGTGCGGGCCCCGGCGCCGCAGACCTGATCACGGTGCGCGGCGCGCGCGTTCTCGCCGCCAGTCCCGTCTGCCTGTACGCGGGCAGTCTGGTGCCGCGCGAACTGCTCGCCGAATGCCCGCCGGACGCCCGGCTCGTGGACACCGCCGACCTGGACATCGACCAGATCACCGCCGAACTGGTCCGCGCCCATGCCGACGGTCACGACGTCGCCCGGCTGCACTCGGGCGACCCCTCGGTCTTCAGCGCGGTCAACGAGCAGATGCGGCGGCTCGACGAGGCGGGCGTGCCGTACGACGTGGTGCCCGGGGTGCCCGCGTTCGCCGCGGCTGCTGCTGCGCTGAAGCGGGAGCTGACGGTGCCCACGGTCGGCCAGACCGTCATCCTCACCCGGATCGCCCAGCGCGCGACCGCGATGCCCGAGGGCGAGGACCTGGCCACGCTGGGCCGCAGCGGCGCGCTGATCGTGCTGCACCTCGCTGTGCGGTACGTGGACCGCGTGGTCGACGAACTGCTGCCGCACTACGGCTCCGACTGCCCTGCGGCCGTGGTGGCCATGGCCTCGCGTCCGGACGAGATCATCCTGCGCGGATCACTGGACTCCATCGCGGAGCAGGTCAAGGCGGCGGGGGTCATCCGGACCGCGGTGATCATGGTGGGCCGGACGCTGGGTGCGGAACAGTTCCGTGACAGCCACCTCTACTCCCCTGCCCGGGACCGCCACACCTGCTGACTCAACCCTGTACGGCGAGCACCGAGGGCTCACGGCTCCCGGTCACCGCACCTCGCTCCGCCCCACCACCGTCCCCGCCCGGTCGATGCAGATCACGTCCACCGCCACGGGTGCTCCCCGCAGCACGGACAGTGCCTGGTCCCGCGCGGCCACGGCCACCAGGTCGCCCAGCGGCACATCGGCCGCCGCGCACAGCTGCAGCGCGGCCAGGCCGGTGTTGGCGACCTCGATCTCGGCCGCCAGCGCCTCGCTCGCCCCGCCCTGCCGTGCCAGTCCGGCCAGGAAGATCTTGTCGACCTGGGAGCGGCCCGAGTGCAGGTCCAGGTGACCCGCGGCCAGCTTGGACAGTTTGGCGAACCCGCCGCAGACCGTCAGCCGCTCCACCGGATGCCGACGCACGTACTTCAGCACCGCCCCCGCGAAGTCCCCCATGTCCAGGAGGGCGATCTCCGGCAGCCCGTACTCGGTCACCACCGTCTTCTCCGAGGTCGAGCCCGTGCATCCCGCCACATGGGTGTGCCCGGCCGCCCGGGCGACGTCCACCCCGCGGCGGATCGAGTCGATCCAGGCCGAGCAGGAGTACGGCACCACGATGCCCGTCGTACCCAGGATCGAGAGGCCGCCCAGGATGCCCAGGCGAATGTTCCACGTGAAACGTGCGATCTCCTCGCCGTCGTCCACCGAGACCGTGATCTCGACGTCGCCGGTGCCCCCGTGCTCGGCCGCCACCCGCGCCATGTGGTCCCGCATCATCTGGCGGGGCACGGGGTTGATCGCGGGCTCCCCGACGTCGAGCGGCAGCCCCGGGAGCGTCACCGTCCCCACACCGGGCCCGGCCCGGAAGACCACTCCGGCCCCCGGCGGGAGCAGCCGCACGGTCGCCCTCACCAGCGCACCGTGCGTCACGTCCGGGTCGTCGCCCGCGTCCTTGACCACTCCCGCCATGGCGCAGTCGTCGCCGAGCTCCTCCACCGCGAGCGCGAAGGCCGGGGTCTGCCCCCGGGGCAGGGCGATGGTCACGGGATCGGGGAACTCGCCGGACAGCAGCGCGGTGTACGCGGCCGTGGCCGCGGCGGTCGCACAGGCCCCGGTCGTCCATCCGGGCCGCAGACCGGTGTGCTTGAGTTGGGCGGTGCGCCCGCCCTGCGCCTCACTGCTCATGGATGGACCGATCCGATGCCTCTGCACGTACTCGTCCTCGGCGGCACGACGGAGGCCCGCCTGCTCGCGGAGTCCCTGGTGGCCGCGGACGGACTGCCCGCCGGGGCCCGGGTGACCAGCTCGCTCGCGGGTCGCGTCGGCCGCCCGAGGCTTCCGCCCGGCGAGGTGCGCATCGGTGGATTCGGCGGAGCCGACGGCATGGCCGCATGGCTCCGGGCGCACCGAGTGGATGCGGTCATCGACGCCACCCATCCTTTCGCCGGGAAGATCAGTTTCAACGCGGCCGAGGCCGCCGCCGCAGTCCATGTTCCCCTGCTGGCGCTGCGCCGGCCCGGCTGGGTGCCCTCGGAGGGCGACCGGTGGCATGCGGCCGGTTCGCTGGTGGAGGCGGCCGGGCTCCTCCCGGGACTCGGCCGGCGGGTCTTCCTCACGACGGGCCGGATGGGCCTGGCCGCATTCGCCGGTCTGGACGAGCTGTGGTTCCTGATGCGTTCCGTGGACGCTCCCGAGGCGCCGCACCCGGCACGGATGGAGACGCTGCTGGACCGGGGACCGTTCACGCTGGAGGGGGAGCGGGAGCTGATCCGCCGCCATCGCGTCGACGTCCTGGTCACGAAGGACAGCGGTGGCGAGGCGACCGCCCCCAAACTCACCGCCGCCCGCGAGGCGGGCATCCCGGTGGTCCTGGTCAGGCGGCCACCGGTACCGGAGGGCGTGCCGGTGGCAGGGACCCCCGGGGAAGCCGTCGGCTGGCTGCGCAACCTCGCGGGGCAGACGCCCCGGGAGGCGGGACAGGCGCCCCCGGGCAGCGTCTAGCCGGCTCAGACGCCCGTACGGCCGTCGATCCGTTCGCGTACGAGATCGGCGTGCCCGCAGTGGCGGGCGTACTCGCCGACCATGTGGGTGTAGATCCAGCGCAGGGTGACCTGGCCGCCCATGAAGGGGCTGGTGTCATCGAGCGCGCGGGCCGCGCAGTTCTCCCGCGCCCGGCCGATCTCGGCCTGCCAGACGGGCAGCGCATGCTCGTACGTCGCTCCGTCGGTGAGGTCGAAACCGCCGTCGGTGGCCTCGGGGTCGGCTCCGGGGGTGAAGATCGGCGGCACGTCCTCCTGGGCCAGGACCCGGCGGAACCAGTTCCGCTCGACCTCCGCGAGGTGCTGGACGAGTCCGAGCAGGGTGATCGGTGAAGGCTCCGCAGCCGCTTCGCGGAGCTGGTCCTCCGTCAGGCCCTCGCATTTCCGGGCGAGTGTGGTGCGGTAGAAGTCGAGCCAGCTCTCCAGGGAGGCCCGCTCGTCGGCGTCCAGAGGGGGCATGGGGCGTTCGGGAGCGCTCATGTCCGCCATCGTGGCACGGGGGTCCGACAGCACGGGGGTCCGACGGCGGACGGGCAGCAGCCCGACGCCGTCCGGACCCCACGCGGTCGCGTTCAGCCCTCCGGGTAGCGGCGCGGCGTCCAGACGATCTGCCGGCCGTCGCCCCGCCGCACCCACCGGGTCTGCGAGGACCCCACGATCAGGATCGTCCGCATGTCGACCTCGGCCGGATCGAGATCGGCGAGGCGCACCGTGCGGACACTCTCCGCCGGGCCGCCGACATCGCGCCCGAGCACCACGGGTGTGTCCGGTGAACGGTGCTCCAGCAGCAGGTCGCGGGCCTTGCCGACCTGCCAGGTCCGGCTGCGTGAACCGGGGTTGTACAGCGCCATCACCAGGTCGGCCGTGGCCGCCGCGCGCAGCCGTTCGGCGATGACCTCCCACGGCTTGAGCCGGTCCGACAGCGAGATGGTGGCGTAGTCGTGGCCCAGCGGAGCACCCGCGCGGGCGGCGGCGGCGTTGGCCGCGGTCACCCCGGGCAGCACCCGTACCGCTATGTCCGTGTACGCGTCCTGGGACGCCACTTCCAGTACGGCCGTCGCCATGGCGAAGACCCCCGGGTCACCGCCCGACACGACGGCCACCCGCCGTCCGCGCCGCGCCAGGTCCAGCGCGAACTCGGCCCGTTCCGACTCGACCTTGTTGTCGGAGCCGTGCCGCTGCTGCCCGGGACGTACGGGCACCCGGTCCAGGTACGTCGTGTAGCCGACGACGTCGTCGGCGGCGGCCAGCGCCCCGCGGGTCTCGGGCGTCAGCCACAGCGGGCCGGCCGGCCCGGTGCCCACCACGACGACCTCGCCGGAGCCGGCGGCCCGTTCGGGGCGGGGTGCGTCGATCCGGCTCGGGAGCACCGCGACCGCGAAGTACGGAACCGAGTCCGCGTCGGTGCCTGCCAGGTCGCCGGTGCGCTCCCCGGCCATCGTGGCGCGCTCGACGTAACGCGCCTCGGCGAGCCGCCCGGACGCCTCGAACGCACGGCGCACGGCAGGGAACGTGCGGCCCAGCTTCATCACCACCGCCGAGTCGGTGGCCGCCAGACGTGCCGTGAGCTCCTCCTCCGGCAGCGTGCCCGGCAGGATCGTCAGCACCTCCTCGCCCTCGACGAGCGGGGTGCCGAGACGGGCGGCGGCGGCGCTGACGGAGGTGACACCCGGGATGACCTCGGTGGCGTAACGGTCTGCGAGCCGCTTGTGCATGTGCTGGTACGAGCCGTAGAACAGCGGGTCGCCCTCGGCGAGCACGGCGACGGTGCGCCCCGCGTCGAGATGAACCGCGAGGCGGGCCGCGGCCTCGGTGTAGAACTCGTCCAGCGCGCCCCGGTAGCCGCCGGGATGGTCGGTGGTCTCCGTCGTGACGGGGTAGACCAGCGCCTCTTCGATGTGGTCGGCGCGGATGTGCTGTGCCGCGATGGAACGGGCGATGGACCGGCCGTGCCGGGCGGAGTGGTACGCCACGACATCGGCCTCACCGATGACCTGGACGGCGCGCACGGTCATCAGGGACGGGTCGCCGGGCCCGAGCCCGACCCCGTACAGCCGTCCGGTCTTCTTGTGCTCGCTCACGCTCACTCTTCCTCGCTGGCGATCGCGTTGATGGCCGCTGCCGCCATGGCGCTGCCGCCGCGCCTGCCGCGCACGATCAGGTGCTCGAGGCGGGACGGGTGGGCGGCCAGCGCGTCCTTGGACTCGGCGGCGCCGATGAAGCCGACCGGGACACCGATGACGGCGGCGGGGCGCGGGGCGCCCTCCTCGATCATCTCCAGGAGCCGGAACAGGGCGGTGGGTGCGTTGCCGACGGCGACGACAGCCCCTTCCATGCGGTCGCGCCACAGTTCCAGCGCGGCGGCGCTGCGGGTGGTGCCGAGCTTCGCGGCCAGTTCCGGTACGGCCGGGTCGGACAGGGTGCACACCACGTCGTTGTTCGCCGGCAGCCGCTTGCGGGTGACCCCGCTGGCGACCATGGCCACGTCGCACAGGATGGGTGCACCGGAGCGCAGTGCCGCGCGGGCGCCGGACACGGCATCCGGCGAGAAGGCGAGATCGCGTACGAGGTCGACCATGCCGCAGGCATGGATCATGCGGACGGCGACCTGGCTCACATCGGCGGGCAGCCCTGCCAGATCCGCCTCCGCGCGGATGGTGGCGAAGGACTGGCGGTAGATCGCCGGTCCGTCCTTCTCGTACTGATGCACAGTGCTGTCGCTTTCTTCATCGGGTTGGTGGCCGGCGGCCAGACACAGGTGAACAGGTGATGCGCGGTCAGGTGCGAGAGCCTCGCGCCGCTGCCACCGCGGCGGCCAGCGCGACAGGGTTGTCCCGGACCGTCGCCGTGGCGTCCGACCGGTCCCCCGTCACATGGGAGATCCGGTGTCCGTCCGGGGTGGCGACCACGTCGATCCACTCCCCGTGCGGATGGCCGCACCGGCGTTCGCACCCGGACCAGTACACAGGCAGCCGTCCCGCAGGGCCGACGGCGGCCCCCGCTTCGGCCCGCACGTCGGTCAGCGACTTCGCACAGCCGGGCCGTCCGATGCACGCCCCGACACCGGCCCACGGCGATCCGGGCCCGGTGATCAGACCGGCCTCCGAGAGGGCGGCGAGCAGTTCGTCCGCGTGATCCGGTGCGACGCCGGTGACGACGACGCCGCGCCACGGGGTGAGCCGCAGGTCGCCGGCGCTCGACAGGAGTCGCCACTGGTCCGGGTCCAGGCGCCCCAGCGGTACGCCGACGGACAGCGCGACATCGCGGCGGCGGCGGCGGCCGCGTACCGGGCCGAGGGCAGGCGGGAGGGATGTGTGAGGGCGGGGGAGGCGGTCCTCCGACACGGCGGTACCGGTCCGCCTCAACCGCCGTGCGACGTCGTCGGCCAGTGCGGCGGCTCCGCACGGCAGGTCCTTCACCCGCCAGGCACCGGTGTCCGGGGCGGCGTCGAGGAACGCTTCGGCGGCCAGGAGTGCGGCGCGGGGCCCTTCGGACGCCGGGATACGCAGGACGGTGTCGAGGTCTCCGACGCGCAGCATCGCGTCGCCGTCGTCACGTGCCAGCAGGGTGAGGTCGGCGCCGAGAGCGTCCACGTCACCGCGGCCGTCGTCGAGTGCGAAGAGGAAGCGGCCGGAGAGCGCGGTCGCACGGTCGCTTCCGCACAGAAGTCGGTCAAGTCCGGCCAGCCATACGCCGACCTCCGCGGCCCCGAGGCCGTCGAGTCCCGCGAGGGGGGAGGCGACGATGTTACGTATCCGCTCGTGGCGTTCGGAAGGCAGCAGACCGGCCCTGCCCAGCAGTCCGGCCAACTCCGCACCGCAGTCCGGGGCGAGCCCGCGCAGCTGCACATTGCCGCGCGAGGTGAGATGCAACTCACCGTCGCCCAGCCGGGTCGCGGCCTCCCCGAGGGCGTTCGCACGAGCAACGGTCAGCATTCCGCCGGGCAGCCGGACCCGCGCCAGCGCACCGTCGTCCGCCCGGTGCAGGCGCAGGGTTCCGGGGCAGGCATCACCGCCCGGAGACCGGGGCGGGACGGCGGATGGGGGCATGGCGGCGAGCATACCGACCGTGACCAGGTCACAGTCCTACGGTGACTGTGACCTGCAGGACACCGACCGGGCCGGACCCGGAACCGCGACCGGTCCGGAGCTTCTTCCCGGTTCGTCGCCCCGGTTCGTCGCCCCGGTTCGTCGCCCCGGCCCGGGGTCCCGGTCCGGGGTCCCTTCCGGGTTCGTCGCCCCGGCCCCGGTCGCCGCAGGGCGAAAACCGGCCCGTCCGGCGTCCGGGACAAGTCCCGTCCAGGGGCATCCCGTCACGCCCGGCCACCCGCCGCCTACTATGCCTAGCGGCGGTCCGTTCGGCCCGCCATCGCCAGACGGCGACATGGGAGGAAGCCCGGTGAGATTCCGGCGCGGTCCCGCCACTGTGAGCCCGGTCCAGAGCCGGGCGAGTCAGGAACTCCTTTCCCCAAGCTCTCGGCTCCGCTCGAGCAGGGGAGACCCCATTCCGACACTGCCCGGGGCGTGGACACCCCGAGGAAGGCTGACGCCGCATGATCCTGCTCCTGTCGACGTCCGACACCGACCTGCTCAGCGCCCGCGCATCCGCAGGCCCGGTCAACTACCGCTACGCCAACCCCTCCCGGCTCTCCCTTGGGGAACTCCCGGAGCTGCTGGACGGCACGGACCTTGTCGTCGTACGCCTCCTCGGCGGCGTACGGGCCTGGCAGGACGGCCTCGACCAGGTGCTGGCGACCGGTCGTCCCGTCGTCGTGCTGACCGGTGAACAGGCCCCCGACGCACAGCTGATGGCCGCGTCCACCGTCCCCATCGGCATCGCCGCCGAAGCGCACGCCTACCTCGCGCACGGCGGCCCCGCCAACCTGGAGCAGCTGGCCCGGTTCCTCTCCGACACCGTGCTGCTCACCGGCCACGGCTTCGAGCCGCCCGCCCCCGCCCCCGCCTGGGGGCCGCTGGAGCGGACGGCCAGCGAGGGCACCACCGGGCCCACCATCGCGGTGCTCTACTACCGCGCCCACCACATGAGCGGGAACACGGCGTTCATCGAAGCGCTCTGCACCGCCGTGGAGGACGCGGGGGCCCGCGCCCTCCCGCTGTACGTCGCCTCGCTCCGTACCCCCGAGCCCGAACTCATCGACGAACTCCGGGCCGCCGACGCCATCGTGACCACCGTCCTCGCCGCGGGCGGCACCAAGCCGGCCACCGCGTCCGCGGGCGGCGACGACGAGTCCTGGGACGCGGGCGCCCTCACCGGCCTCGACGTGCCGGTGCTCCAGGCGCTCTGCCTCACCAGCCCCCGCGCCGCCTGGGAGGAGAACGACGAAGGCGTCTCCCCGCTGGACGCCGCCACCCAGATCGCCGTGCCGGAGTTCGACGGCCGCCTGATCACGGTGCCGTTCTCCTTCAAGGAGATCGACGAGGACGGCCTGCCCGCGTACGTCGCCGACGCCGAGCGTGCGGCACGGGTCGCCGGAATCGCCGTACGGCACGCCCGGCTCCGCCACATCCCGGCCGCCGAGAAGCGCATCGCGCTCGTCCTGTCCGCGTACCCGACCAAGCACTCCCGCATCGGCAACGCGGTCGGCCTCGACACCCCCGCCAGCGCCGTCGCCCTTCTGCGCAGGCTCCGGGCCGAGGGCTACGACTTCGGGCCCGAGGAGGAGATCCCGGGGCTGGTCTCCGGCGACGGCGACGAGCTGATCTACGCGCTGATCGAGGCCGGCGGCCACGACCAGGAGTGGCTCACCGAGGAGCAGCTGGCCCGCAACCCGGTCCGGATCCCCGCCGCCGACTACCGCCGCTGGTTCGCCACACTGCCCGCCGAACTCCGCGAGGCCGTCGAGCGGCACTGGGGCCCGGCCCCGGGCGAGATGTTCCTCGACCGGTCCCGCAACCCCGAGGGCGACATCGTGCTCGCCGCCCTGCGCCGCGGCAATCTGCTGATCCTCATCCAGCCGCCGCGCGGCTTCGGCGAGAACCCGATCGCGATCTACCACGACCCCGATCTGCCGCCCTCGCACCACTACTTGGCCGCCTACCGCTGGATCGCCGCGTCCGCGGACGACAACGGTTTCGGCGCCGACGCGATGATCCACCTCGGCAAGCACGGCAACCTGGAATGGCTGCCCGGCAAGAACGCGGGCCTGTCCGCCGCCTGCGGCCCCGACGCCGCACTGGGCGATCTCCCGCTCGTCTACCCGTTCCTGGTGAACGACCCGGGCGAGGGCACCCAGGCCAAGCGCCGGGTGCACGCCACTCTGGTCGACCACCTCGTACCGCCGATGGCGCGCGCCGACAGCTACGGCGACATCGCCCGCCTCGAACAACTCCTGGACGAGCACGCGCAGATCGCCGCGATGGACCCGGCGAAGCTCCCGGCCGTCCGCGCCCAGATCTGGACGCTGATCCAGGCCGCGAAGCTCGACCACGACCTGGGGCTTCAGGACCGCCCCGAGGACGAGGGCTTCGACGAGTTCATCATGCATCTCGACGGCTGGCTCTGTGAGATCAAGGACGTCCAGATCCGCGACGGGCTGCACGTCCTGGGTGGTGCCCCGGCCGGAAAGGACCGCGTCAACCTCGTCCTGGCCGTCCTGCGCGCCCGACAGATCTGGGGCGGTACGACGTCCCTGCCCGGTCTGCGCGAGGCGCTCGGCCTCGACGAGTCCGCGGCCACCCGCACCGCCGCCGACGAGATCGAGGAGCAGGCCCGCACCCTCGTCCAGGCGATGGAGGACGCGGACTGGGATCCGGCCGCCGTCGCCGGCGTGGCCGCCGGACACCCGCGGGCCGTCGCCGACATCCTCGACTTCGCCGCCGAGGAGGTCGTGCCCCGCCTCGCCGCGACGACCGACGAGCTCGACCACACCGTCCACGCGTTGAACGGCGGCTTCGTCCCCGCGGGCCCGTCCGGCTCCCCGCTCCGCGGCCTGGTGAACGTCCTGCCGACCGGCCGCAACTTCTACTCCGTCGACCCGAAGGCCGTCCCTTCCCGCCTCGCCTGGGAGACCGGCCAGGCCCTCGCGGACTCGCTCCTGGAGCGCTACCGCGCCGACAACGGCGACTGGCCCACCTCCGTCGGCCTGTCCCTGTGGGGCACGAGCGCGATGCGCACGGCGGGCGACGACATCGCCGAGGCCTTCGCCCTGCTCGGCGTCCGCCCCGTCTGGGACGACGCCTCGCGCCGTGTCACGGGCCTGGAGCCGATCCCGTACGAGGAGCTGGGCCGCCCCCGTATCGACGTCACGCTGCGCATCTCCGGCTTCTTCCGCGACGCCTTCCCGCACACCATCGGCCTGCTGGACGACGCCGTACGCCTGGCGGCCTCCCTCGACGAGCCCGCCGAGCGGAACTTCGTACGGGCCCACACCCAGGCCGACCTGGCCGAACACGGCGACGAGCGGCGCGCCACCACCCGCATCTTCGGCTCCCGGCCGGGCACGTACGGTGCCGGGCTGCTCCAGCTCATCGACTCCCGCGACTGGCGCACCGACGCCGACCTCGCCGAGGTCTACACGGTGTGGGGCGGCTACGCCTACGGCCGTGAGCTCGACGGGCGCCCGGCCCGGGACGAGATGGAGACCGCGTACAAGCGCATCGCGGTCGCGGCGAAGAACACCGACACCCGTGAGCACGACATCGCGGACTCGGACGACTACTTCCAGTACCACGGCGGCATGGTCGCGACCGTACGCGCGCTGAAGGGCACCGCCCCCGAGGCGTACATCGGCGACTCCACCCGCCCCGAGACGGTCCGCACGCGCACCCTGGTCGAGGAGACGTCCCGGGTCTTCCGCGCCCGGGTGGTCAACCCGAAGTGGATCGAGGCGATGCGCCGCCACGGCTACAAGGGCGCCTTCGAGCTCGCCGCCACAGTCGATTACCTGTTCGGCTACGACGCGACGACGGGCGTGGTCGCCGACTGGATGTACGACAAGCTCACGGAGACGTACGTCCTGGATCCGACGAACCGCGAATTCCTCCAGCAGGCCAATCCCTGGGCCCTCCACGGCATCGCGGAACGCCTCCTGGAGGCCGAGTCCCGGGGCATGTGGGCGAAGCCCGACCCGGCTGTGCTTGAGGCGCTGCGCCAGGTCTTCCTGGAGACGGAAGGCAACCTGGAGGGCGAGGACTGAGGCGCGCGCTCCGGCGCTCCGGGCAGGGCGGATCCGGGACATATTGCCGCTCGACGGTACCGGGTCCAAGCTGGTGGAATGGGTGATCAGGTGGGCCCCACGCCAGTGGCGTCTGTCCAGCAGGCCCTCCGGCTGCTTGAAGCGGCGGGAGCGCACGAGTGCGGCGTTCCCGCGGATCAGCTGGCGAGGGAGGCAGGGCTGTCGCCGGCCACCGCGCACGAGCTGCTGCCCGCGCTCACCCGTGACGGCTACCTGAGGAAGCTGGACGACGGCGGGTTCGTCATGGGCAACGAGCTGTTCGAGCCGCAGACGGGAAGCCCGGCGGAGGGGCTGCTCACGCGCGTCCGCCCGGCACTCGCCACGCTGCGGGACGAGGTGTCGGCCGCCGCCTACCTGACCTTCTACGAGGAGGGCGAGATCCGCGTCGCGGAGATCGTCGACGGACCGCAGGCGCCGAGGGTCGACCTCTGGGTGGGATTCGAGGACGCCGGACACGCCACGGCACTGGGCAAGTGCGTCCTGCGTGAGCTGGACGAGGAGGCGCGCGGCGACTACCTCTCCAGGCACGACCTCGCCGATCTCACGCCCCGCACGATCACGCGGCGTGAGGAGCTCGTGCGACAGCTCGAGTCCTCGCTGCCCGCCCCCGTCGTCATGGACCGCGAGGAGTACTCCCTCGGCACGCTCTGCATCGCGGTGCCCGTGTACAGCGGGGACAAGCTCGGCTCGCTCGGCATCTCCTTCCGGTCGGACCGGATGTACCGGACCAGCCAGGTACGGGAGAGGCTGCTCGCATCGGCGGAGAGGGTGACCAGGGGGCTGTCCCTCACCCTCTGAGAACACGAGGACGGTTCTCGTCGCAGCGCCGTGCGCTCGATCTCAAAGGCCTCCGGCGCTGAGCTGCTGCCCGGACGACCTCTTTGCGCGGACGAGCTGGAAAGCCTCCCGGCGCAGGAGGGTCCGCTCAGGCAGGATGGGCCCATGCCGCATCGATCTGTTCTGGTCTACGACGGTGACTGCGCCTTCTGTACGACGTCCGTGAACTTCATCATGCGGCGATTGCGACCGAACTGCACTGTCACGCCATGGAAGTTCGCGGATCTGGACGCTCTCGGCGTCACCCAGCAGCGAGCCGAACGCGAGCTGCTGTACATCTCGCCGCCGGGCACGGTGTACGGCGGCGCGCAGGCAGTCGCCAAACTCATGTTGAGTGCCGGTGGCCTCTGGGCCTGGCCGGGTGCCCTGCTCACCCTGCCCCCGGCGCGCTGGATCGCCCACGCTGTCTACCGGCTCATCGCCGCCAACCGTGACCGTCTGCCCGGCGGCTCACCGGCCTGTGCGTCGCCTGCGGACCGCAGGCCCGGGTACGGCCTGCCCGATAAGGACGCGGATCAGCATCAGCCCGGACAGTGATCACGCCGAGCGCGGCGAGCGTATCCGGACTCACGCGGAGCGGGCCGGCGCGGACGTGACCGCCTTGCTCGTCAACGCTGCGCCCCCGGCAGATGGCGGAGGCGGAAGCGGCCCGACCTGCATTCGCCCCGACCGGCCGCGGTGATCGGGTAGCTGAGGCGGAGGCCGGCCCGGCCTTCCGGGATGTCTCCGTCGCGTACGTCCCGTAGTGCTGTCGTGCAACCGGCCTCGATCGATCAGTGACCCGGTCGAGGCCGCTCAGGCGCCGCGTGCCCGCAGGATTCCTTCGACTCCCAGGACGAAGGTATCGGCGATCAGCTCCGGGGCGAAGAGGCAGCCGGAGGCCATGGCGCCGTCGCGGAGCATGACGAGGTGCCGGCCGGCTTCGTCGGCGGGCTGGTCGCCGACCTGCGCCAGCATCTCGGTGACGGTGTCCAGGAACCACTGGCGGTGGGCCAGGACGGCTTGGTGGATGGGGTGGGCGGGGTCGGGGTACTCGGCTACCGCGTTGAGGAAGGCGCAGCCGCGAAAGCCAGGGCCCTGAATGCCTTGGGTGATGAACCGGGAGACCGCCCGGACCGCGTCGGCTGCCGACTGCTCGCCCGTCCGCGCGCTCTCGGTCCCCGCCCGGATTCCCCGGTCGGCCCGGTCGAGGTAGGCGAGGACGAGTTCCTCCTTGCCGGTGAAGTGCCGGTACAGCGTGGCGCGGGTGACCTGAGCCTCCGCGATGATTCGGTCGACGCCGACGGAGTGGATGCCCTCCGCGTAGAAGATTCTCGTCGCCGTGTCGAGCAGCCGCGCTCGCGCCGCAGACGTGCTGCTCCCTCCTCTGCCCTCGCTCATGCGGCCAGATTACCCCAGTGGAGAGGGAGAACGTTCGGTCTTGACAGCGTCGACCCGTCCCGCAAGTATCTGGAGAGACCGAACGTTCTCCCTCGTAATTCGGTCGACCTCTATCAATCCGTTTTCCCTGGAAGGAACCTCCGTGGACACACTCGTCGATACCGCTCCCACCAGCGTTCCCACTGCCCTGCGCAAGCTGTACTTCCTGCGCTTCGCGTTCGCCGCGGTGTGGGCCGCCCTGCTGTTCACGACGGCCGACGCGCTGGGCCCGCTCACCGTCACGCTGCTGGTGATCTATCCCTTGTTCGACGTGGTCTGCGCGATCGTCGACATCAGGTCTGCCCGGGCGAACGGTCAACCGGTGCGCGGCCTGTACGTGAACATCGCGCTCAGCGCCCTCACCGGCATCGGCCTCGCCGTCGCCGCCACCTCCGGCATCCCCGCCGTCCTGCGGGTCTGGGGTGCCTGGGCTGTCACCGCGGGCATCGTTCAGCTCGTCGTAGGCGCCGTCCGGCGTCAACTCGGCGGCCAGTGGGCGATGATCGCCAGCGGAGCCATCTCCACGCTCGCAGGCGCCTCGTTCTTCGCCCAGGCGGGCAAGGGCGGCGCCTCCCTGAGCAACCTGGCCGGCTACGCCTTCCTCGGCGGTGTCTTCTTCCTCGTCTCAGCCCTCCGCCTGGGACGTGCCCACAAGGTGTGACGCGTCGCCCCGACGGGTGGCCGGCGCCGACCGGAATCAGCGATCGGGCCGCTGAAGGCCCCGCGAATTCGCCCGAGCTGCCGGTGCCTTCGACGCATCGAGGAGCAACGGTGACCACTGCCCCGCTCATTCAGGAACTTGACCATGGCGTCGACGGCTTCGATCCCACGCAGCTGCTGTTCACCGTTGAAGAGGCAGCACGGCGGCTCCGAATCGGCCCGACGCTTTGCCGCAGCCTCATCCGGACCGGCGAGTTGGAGTCCGTGACCGTTGTGGCCGTCTCCGCAGGGTTCCGCCCGAGGCCGTCCCGGACCATGACGCAGCTACTCGCGGACGCCGGCGAGCGGGATGGCCGCCTGCATGGCGCGCGGCACACCGCCTGGACGGTGCTGCTCCTGCACGGAGTCCCTGACGTGGTCGTGGACGCCATCTTGGGAAGGGGGCCGGGCGGCTCGGATGTGAGGGCGGTAGATGCACGTGACTGATCCGATGCTGAAGAACGTCGCGGAGCAGGTTGGTGACCCGCTCTGTGGCGACTCGGAGCAGGGGAGCGGGCGGGGTGGCCGAGCCCGAACAGGGAGGGCTCCGCAGAACCCAAGTGAGACGGATAACGTCGAAGGCCCCCGCAGCAAGCTGCGGGGGCCTTCGACGTATTGCCCGGTGAGAGCAATGGCGGAGGATACGAGATTCGAACTCGTGAGGGGTTGCCCCCAACACGCTTTCCAACTCTGCACGGTTGTGTTCGTCCTGGTTCGTGTGCGTCCACCCGCCAGATCACGGCCAGGTCTGCCGGGATGATGAACGACCGCGTACGGCTGCGAACGAGACTACGGATGAGACTGCGCCGACCGGCAGCTCCGCACAGCGGTGGCACGAGGGACGGAAGCGGAGGCACGCTTGTGCCCGCCAAGGGCGCAACTTTGACGCTGCGGTCCGGCAGTGGCCCATCCCGAACATCCCAGCCACTCGTGCAGTCCGTAGAGGTACGGCCACTTCTGTAGAAGTGCCTGTGCCCTGGGCTGAGGCAGAGCAAGATGGCGAGTGTGGACTACGACCTGACGCGCCTCGGCACACGCGAGTTCGAGCACCTAACGCAGGCTCTGGCAGCGCAAATCCTCGGGCCCGCGGTGCAGACCTTCGGGGACGGTCCGGATGGTGGGCGGGAAGCAGAATTCCGTGGCGAAATGCGATACCCAATACCGCATCCAGACGGGCCTTGGAGTGGTCACGGCGTCCTGCAATCCAAGTTTCTGCAACGACCGAAGGGAACAAACCCCGACACGACTTGGTTCCTCGGAGTGGTTCGTGCAGAGCTAAGACAATGGGCCAACGATAAATCTAAGCGGGTTCGTAAGGGTGCACTTCCGGACTATCTGCTATTTGCCACGAATGTAGTCCTGTCGCCGGACCCTGAAACGGGGGGGATCGATCTTTTTAAACGGGTTACGCAGGATTTAATTACTGAGCTTGGACTCGATATCAAAGGCTGCGAGGTGTGGCACTTCGACCAAATCTGCCGCTACCTTGACCTTTACCCAAACATCCGTCAAACCTATAGCGCATTGATCACATCTGGTGACGTTCTATTTCGTCTCCAGGAATTGCTTGAAGGGACGGCATCCGAACTTGGTGAACTTCTCACAAATCACAGCAGCAAGGAGTTGGCATCCGATCAGTGGGTGAAGCTTGGTCAGGCCGGAGAAGCGGAAAATCAGCGCCTTCCCCTCGCAGAAATCGCCATCGACCCTACTGCTTCTTACACCTCGCTCGACGGTAACCATGAAACCGTGAGCACGGTCCGCCATATCCTTCGCCATGGCGACAGCGTCCTCCGGCCAAGCCGTCAGGCTGAGGTGCCCTCTCATGTGGCGCTGATTGGCGGGCCTGGCCAAGGTAAGTCAACGGTAAGTCAGATTCTTTGTCAGGCGTACCGAGTTGCGTTGCTGAGGGAAGCGAAGGATCGGCTCGACGTAGATACGGCTGATACGGTCAACTCATTCGATGATGAGATGCACCGCATGGGGCTTACCATGCCCGCAGCTAGACGATGGCCAATCCGTATTAATCTTAGTGAGTATGCTGACGCTGTCGCTGGTGGGGAACCTGTAAGTCTGTTGCGGTATTTCGCGGCTCAAATCAGTCGGCGCACACCAGACATTACTCCAAATCAACTGCGCTCTTGGCTCAAAGCATGGCCATGGCTAGTCGTTCTAGATGGCTTGGATGAGGTCGCTTCACCGCAGGCACGCGATGTAGTGATGGAACGAGTTAACGACTTCATTATCGATGCCCGATCTGCTGATGCAGATCTGCTGCTAGTGGCGACCTCTAGACCCCAGGGCTACCGGGAAGAGTTCTCGCCTCGGCGCTACGTGCATATGCGGTTGGAGCCTCTGGACACGATATATGCGGTTTCCTACGCTAAGCAGCTCACGCAGCTGCGCCACCGTGGAGATCCGGATACTGCAAGCAGAGTATTGAAGCGATTGGAAGAGGCGGCAGAGGATGATTTGACAGCGCGCCTAATGACTACGCCATTGCAGGTAACGATTATGGCCATTTTGCTAGAGCGGCGTCAGCGCGTACCGCAGCAACGGTATAGGCTATTTAGCGACTATTATCAGGCAATCTACAACCGCGAGGCCAGTAAGGCGGGTCCGGTAGCTAAACTAATCGACGACTATCGCACTACCATCAACCATCTCCACGAACGCGTGGGCCTATTTTTGCAGGTTCAGGCAGAGCGCGCTGGAGATTCGGATGCGGTTTTGTCGAAAGGCGAGCTATCGAAAATCACGATCCGATATTTGCAAGATGAAGGGTACGACGATGTAGCAGGGGGCGCGCTTTCTGCTCGAATCGTGGACGCGGCAATGCGGAGGCTCATCCTTCTCGTCCCCCGAAAGCAAGAGTGCGTCGGGTTCGATGTTCGTAGCCTGCAAGAATTTATGGCAGCCCGAGCCATCGTTACTGCCGATGCGGAGCAAACTAGTGGTCTTTTGAAGACTATCGCGGCATCCGCGCACTGGCGTAACACTTGGATGCTGGCGGCAGGATACATTTTTCATGAGCGCCCTACGTATCGCGATAGGCTCGTTACTCTGCTGGATGAAATTCAAGCTGTTGACAAAGTGAGCCTTTTTGTCAAGCCTGCCTCTTCGCTTGCTGTTGATCTGCTCGACGACGATGTGGCGGCGAAAGCGCCGCGCTTCTTGCGTAGTTTTACTAAGCACGCGCTGGAGCTGCTAGATGACCCTATGGAGGAATTTGAGGGTATCCACTTTAGTAACGCACTGTGGAATGTAGCCGAGTTGGATAGTCCGTCACGTGCGGCTATTGAGCAGGCCGTGTCGAAGACTCTCGCGGCTGGTGGTCACGGTGCCGTTAACACTCTATCGCTCATGATGGTCAACTGGGTCGGGCGGCGAGGGAAGCTTGCCTACCCAGTAAAAAGGAATCTCGATAAGTACGGCGGTGCTGACGGTGGGCTTGTGTCCTACATCGGCTGCACGCTTCTAGACCAGAAGTTCCTCATTTCTGGGCTGAATAACGAATCAATTGTCCTCACATATAAGCCGTTCATTGAGGTTGCGGAGCCGTATGTCGACCTGTCTAAGGTGCAAGGTGGGCGCGAAATATACAACCGTATCTTTGCGGGAATGAATATCGGATTCATTGTTACCCCCACCGGGGAGCAGGTGGCAATTGGTGCCAATAATGACGCCGGGGGAAGCCGCATGGATGAGATGGCTGTTCCTGGTATGACAGATGTCTTGATTGCGGCTGCGGAAGACGTACCTATCGACCTTTGGATGGTGCGGCACCAACTGAGAAGGCTGTGTCAGTCATTTCAGGAGCGGCAAGCAGCGGGTGTGCTTCTACTCCGATCCACACCTGAGTTTGGTGAGCTTGCATCCCTGCTGGTAGACGATCTAGCGAACAGCTAGCTATGAAGGTGCAGCCGCTTCCATGCATGGGCTCAGTTTGCTAATGAGGCGCCAAGATCGTTGCCCGTTGGGGGCATTGGGGCTTCTGCCGCCCGCATGGCAGGCTTGAGGTAGTGACAACAACGAGAGGGACAAGCGTGACTCAGCAAGGGAGCCCGAGAGGAACCTTCCTTAGGATCGCTGATCTTGTTAGGGCCCGGATCGAGGCGGACCGGGACATGGTCGAGCTGCCATCTGCTGCAGAGTTGATGCGCACGCATAACGTTTCGCGTGGTGTCGCTCTGCGGGTCTTCGCGCAGCTCCGGAAAGACAGGCTCGCGGAGCCAGTGCCTGGTGGACGTTGGCGTGTTGTCAGGCCCGGACAAGACGTCGACCGTCGGCCCCTGGAAGAACGTCTCGCCGACGTCATGGCAAGTGATGATCTCGCGGTGGGGGCAAGTTTCCCTAGCGCCACGGAGCTGAGTGCTCGGTTCGGCGTCTCGCGGCCCACCGTGACCAAGGCTCTCGTCAAGCTGGAATCCGCCGGCCTGCTGTCCGAGGCGCGGCAAGGCAAGCGGCGCATCGTACGGGCGCTGCCGAAGCGAACGGAGTCTTCTGAATCTTGAAGACCACGGGATTGACCGAGTGGGCGTACTCCCTCGCGGAGAAGCTACTTGCCGAGCCGCTCCCACGCCGGTGGGCGCATTGTCAGGGCGTGGCTGAGCGGGCCCGGAGCCTGGCCCCTATCCTCGGAGACGATGCCGAGCTACTTGAGGTCGCGGCTGTTCTGCACGACATCGGGTATGCGCCGGACCTGGCCAAGACCGGGTTTCACCCGCTGGATGGCGCCCGGTACCTCCGGGACGTTGCGCACGCGGACGAGCGCATCGTGCGTCTGGTCGCTCACCACTCCTGCGCATGGATGGAAGCCGAGGCGCGCGGTATGCGCGAAGAGCTGGAAGCCGAGTTCCCGCGCGAGCACGCTGACCTTGCAGACGCGCTCTGCTACTGCGATATGAACACGACGCCAGACGGCGCGTCGACGAATCCCGTGGACCGGGTGAACGAGATCACCGGCCGGTACGGGCCCGACAGCCTCATCGGTACGTTCATCCGTCGTGCGGAACCGGAGATCCTCGCCTGCACTGCGCGGGTCGTGCTGCGGCTCGCAGAGGTCAAGCGTCAGCCGATATAGGGCGCCGGCCGCGCATCGTCCATGGCGTGCTCGATTCGGAGGCGCATGGTCGAGTGGATGTCGTACGTGGACAGGTCCGCTGGGGCAACCCAGCGGACCTGAGTTGTTTCGTCGCTTGTCCGGACGTCACCACCGACGGGGCGAGCGCGGAAGCAGATGCTGAACTGCTGCCGTGCCTCTCCGTCGTCGTAGAGCATCACGTGCCCGGGGTCGGTGTAGATCCCAGAGATGTCTATGACTTCGGCCTTGATGCCGGTCTCTTCCCAGACCTCGCGCACAACCGTGTCACTGATGGACTCGCCGACGTCGTGGCCGCCACCGGGCAGCGCCCAACGGCCGTTGTCCGAGCGCTGAATGAGCAGGACGGCGCCTTCGTCGTTCCGCACGAACGCCACGACGGACGGCACCACCGAGTTGGCCGGCGGAGCATCCGGGTCGTGAAGGTAGTCGATGCGTCCCATGTTCAGGCTCCCACCATGTCGTCGTCGGTGATCGGGCGTGCGCTGCCCCAGGTCTGTTCGATGCTACGGGCGTAGGTGTCGAAGAGACCGCCGCCCGGCAGTCGGCGCAGGTGCAGGACCGGGGCCATGTAGGCGCCGATTCCGTAGACGTGCGTGTTCACGAGCATCTCGTCGTCGGAACGGAAGAGTGAGTTGTAGAGCGTGGCGTCATGGAGGCGGAAGCCGACATCCGGGTGGCTCGTGAAGAGCGGCTGGTAGTTCACCAGAGCATTGCGGATCTTGCCGTCCATGATGCGGTGGCCCTCGTCTATGCCGCGCTGCCGCACAGCGTTGCAGCCGGGATCCCCAAGCATGATCCGCACCTGTGCGTTGCTCTCGACCTTGGCCTTCAGCAGGTTATGGAAGAGAGGGTCCTCCGAGAGCCAGAGCCCGGAGTAGACCAGCACATCGAGGTGGCTGCGGGCCCGCGCATACAGCTCCCGCCACAGTCCGTTCGGGACCATGTGGCGGTGCGGGTAGACCGTGACGATCTCCGCCTTGCTCAGGTCGGTAGCACTGTCGACAGACCTGCCGTCGTCCCACAACGTCGTGACGTCCACGGCGAGCACGGAGGCCGTGGCGTACTGATGCCGCCGGTACGGCACCTTCCCCTGCGTGATCCAGCGCTCCACCGTCTTGGCGTTCACGTCGATGGCTTCGGCCAGGTCGCGGACGGTCATGCCCTGCGCGAGCAGGGCCGAACGTAAGCGTTCGTTGGTCATCTCTACCCCCGGTGGGACGTCTTGGGACTTCTCGAAGGTAGCCAGATGTACCCAAGGTGTCTACGGAGGGGGTGACCAACGCCCCTGGCCTGCAGTGATGCTGATGGTGCGCCAAGAAGTTCCGGCGCAGAGCCCAGAGGTTCCGTCGATGAGCTTGACGGCAGTCGATGCGGTACCTGTAATAGAGGTACCGCATCACTTTGTAGGGCGATCGCAGTGAACGGCTCTACCTGCGCCCGGAGAGCCCCGTGAAACGGGTTCGAAGGAAGCGCTCGTGGCTTGAGAACTGAACAGCGTGCCAAGAACGAATGACGGGGTGGAAGTCCTCGTTCCCGCGGTGACCGGGTGACGTCACCCGGCGGCCCAACCTTCTGCGCAACGGCTCTGGAGAACACCTGAGAACACCTCTGGGTGCCACCCGTGTGCGCGCCGCCCTGCTGGCGTCAGAGCAGCGACGATGACGCGCCCGATTCCCCAGGCTCGGGACCTGTTGGCCGTGGCTTCGGCCGGCAGGTGAGCCCTGTGTCTCTCCGCTCGGAGGCTGATCGCTTCGCTGATCATCGCCGCCGTCTGATCCCGCTGCACCCGGGGCGGTCGCCTCTCGCCAAAAGACCGCGACCGCCCCGGTTCCCGATCCCTTCGTAGCCTTGGAGTTCCTCATGCGTATGTACATCGGCGGCCACCAGGTCGTCTCGGACACCGACTTCGTAGAACTGGCCCTTGGCACCCCGCTGGATCTCTGGCTGGGTGTGGAGGGCGAGAGCGAGATGGAGCGGGCGGCCCGTCTGGACGCGGCCCGCAGCATCCTCGCCGACAACCCCGACCTGCCCGACCGCGTGAGTCAGGCCGCCGCCGAGGCGATTCAGGCTCACGCCCCGGAGCTCTTCAACGTCGCGTTCCTCCCCATCCGCCGGGCGGCCGGCCGACGGCAGTACCGGGGCGGTGCGGCGGCATGACGACCACAACGCACAGCAAGGATCGGCCGGCGGTTCCGCCGCTGACCCGCCCGGAACTGGGATTGGCTGGTGTCGGTGCGCTCGCTGCGGCCGGTGTCGGCGCGCTCGGTCTGATCTCATCGTTCGACGCGGTCTCGGCCGCGGCGGCCCGGTGGGGGTTCAGCGAAGCGTGGATGGTCCCGGTCGGCATGGACGTGTCCATCCCAGTGTTCTCCGTGGCGAACCTGCTGCTGATCCGGATGGACATGGCGCTTGCCTGGGTCCGCTTCGTGCCCTGGATCCTGACCTTGGTGACCTGCGGACTGAACATCTCGGCAGGTCACGGGCTGTGGGCGAAGGTGGCGCACGGAACGATGCCGCTGCTGTGGGTGGTGTTCTCCGAGATTGGCGCCCACATCTACGCCTCCCGCATCGGCGCCGTCACCGGTCGCCGCATGGACAAGATCCGTGCCTCCCGGTGGCTGTTCGCTTTCCCCTCCACCTTTAGCCTGTGGCGCCGGATGACGCTGTGGGAGGTCACCTCCTACGCCGATGCGCTGGCCCGCGAGCGGGAACGCCTGCTCGCCCGTGCCGAGCTGCGCGAGCGGCACGGCCGCCGGTGGCGCTCGCAGACGCCCCGCCGGGAACGTGTCCTGCTCAAGCTAGGGGAGCTCAACCCGGCCACCGAGCAGGACCCGCCGACCAAGACTGACCCGGTACCGGTCTTGGAGGGCAGCGAGGAACCGCAGGGGCCTGCGAAGCCTGCTCGCCGCATCGCCAAGCCGAAGCCGAAGCCGCGGCGGTCCCCGGACGAGATCCTGGCCGAGGCCCGTCAGGTCACCACGGCGTGGCCGGACGCTGCGCTGACCGCAGACGGCATCCGCACGGCGGTGCGTGTTTCCCAGGCGACCGCCCGTACGTTGCGCGACACCCTCAAGGCCGAGCGCGCCACTGCCCCGCTGCACTCCGTGGACACCGAGCAGGACAACGACGGTGACGAAACGGGTGGGGCGGTGGCGGCATGAACACCCTCTTAACCGCCCTCGCCGCAGCCGGGTCGATCGCGGTCGGATGGTCGGTCCACACGGTGTGGCTGCGTCGCTCCCTGCGTAGCGCTCGTAGAGACCCGCTCACCGGGCTGCACACACGAGACGGCTTTACCCGCCGCGCCGCCGTCCTGCTCAAGGATCCGCGGGCGGTGGTGGTCCTCGCGGACGTCGACCGCTTCAAGCAGATCAACGACAACTACGGCCACGCAGCAGGGGATGCCCTACTGCGGGCGACCGCGGACCGGCTGGCCCACTACGTCGGCCGGGCCGGTGTCGCCGGACGGCTCGGGGGCGATGAGTTCGCCGCCGTCGTGATCGACGACCACGGCACGGTCTCGGATCTGCTTGCTGTCCTGCACGGCGTGCTCTCCCGCCCTGCGGACGGTTTGGATCCGGCAGTGCACACCACGGTGTCGCTCGGCTGGGTTCGTGCCGCCGACCACCCCGGAGAGGACCTCTCCGGTCTGCTGCGGCGGGCGGATGAAGCCATGTACGCGGCCAAGCAGGGCCGGGCGGGGGTGCGGCGGGCTGGGCTCGGCAGGCTATTCGCTACGTGGTCCGGCCGTCGCGCCGGCCGACGCGGTACGGGCGCCGAGGCGGGTTCGCGGGCGGTGGCGTGACCCGCAGCACCTGCCCGAAGCGCCGGCGGCACGACGGGTACTGCATCCCGGTCTCGCTCGGTATGCACCCCGCTTTCCCCTACTTCGAAGAACAGCGCGTCGCCTGACCAACCCCTTTCCTGCTCGGCTTTCGAGGAGATCAGCCATGCCCGTGAACACGACGGTGACGTACGAGTGGCGCGCGACGGTGATGACCGTGAACGGCGTCGGCTCCCGCGAGAGGACCTATGCCGGCAAGGCCACGGGAGGCCCCGGTTACAGCACCGAGGACGCCAAGAAGGCGGTGTCCGCGTGGCTGTGCGACAGCGGCGTGCACGGCGTCCTGTCCTACTTCACCGCCACCCGCACCACGAACTGAACGCGCCAAGTCTGCCCAGCGGGGTCCGGACGGTCGGCCGTCCAAAGCGCCGTCCGGACCCCTTCCAACCCCTGTTGTCCGGGAAGGACAGTCAGTGAATCACGACGACGAAAGCGAACTCTTCAACCGACTCGAAGCCGACATGAACACCACCCCCGACCCCGACCCGGGCGCGGAAGTAGTCGACCTCAACAAGGCACGCTCCGCCCGGACCGAGTCGGCCGACTCCCGCGCCGACCGGTCGCCCGACTCGGCTCCCACCGGGTCGGGTGACCGGTCGGGCGACCCGAACGAGCCGGTGATGGTGGACGGTCAGGCCGAAGCCGGGCCCGGCTTCATGGGCCGGATCATCGGGGCCAAGCGCCGGGCAATCGTCCCCGCCTGGCTGCGCTCCACCACTGAGCTGCGGACCGCCACCCGCTGGGCGGCGGGCCACTACGGGCACCTGGCCGGGTACCACGCGCTGCGCTCCCCGTACTACGCCGCCCGCCTCACCTTCCAATCCCCCGTCGGGGCGGCAAAGTTCGTGGGCGGGACGCTGCGATGGGTCGCCGACCGGGAGGGTGAGCCGGTCCGGCTCGCGTCTGTCCGGCGCGAGGATGCCGCCGAGTACCTCAAGCTCTCCCGGCAACGGGACGGGCGGGTCCGACTCCGCACTCTCGTGACGGTGCTGGGCATGTTCGTCGGGCTCGGTGTCGCGCTCGCCATCTACGTCCTTGCCCCCGGCTGGCTCCAAGCCCTCTCGGTCGGGGCCGTCCTGGTGGCGCTAGGGTCGGCCGGCACCCGGGCCGACGCACCGGTCATCACCCGCGCAATCGAGATGGCCAAGGCGCCCAAGCTCACCTCGGACATCGTGCTGCGAGCCCTCGGTGCGCTCGGGATCACCGCCATCAACCAGGCGCAGAGCAAGGGCCGGGACGGTTTCACCTTCACCGCCCCGATCACGAGGGACGGCCCCGGATGGCGTGCCGAGGGCGACCTTCCGTACGGCGTGACCGTCACCGACGTCATCGAGCGCCGCGACAAGCTCGCGTCCGGCCTGCGCCGCCCGCTCGGGTGCGTGTGGCCCGAAGCCGTTCCGGACGAGCACACCGGCCGCCTGGTGCTGTGGGTCGGGGATCAGGACATGTCGACCGCCACAAAGCCCGCATGGCCCCTGATCAAGGGCGGAGCAGTCGACCTGTTCAAGCCGGTCAGCTTCGGCACGGACCAGCGCGGCCGATGGGTCGACATCACCCTGATGTACATCGCTGGGGTCATCGGGGCCATCCCCCGGATGGGCAAGACGTTCCTGCTCCGCCTGCTCCTGCTCATCGCCGCCCTCGATAACCGGGCCGAGCTGCACACCTACGACCTCAAGGGCACTGGCGACCTCGACCCGGTGGGCGAGCGGGTCTCGCACCGCCACCGGGCCGGAGACGATGACGAGGACATCGAATACGCCCTGGCTGACCTGCGGGAACTGCGCACCGAGCTGCGCCGCCGAGCGAAGGTGATTCGCTCGCTGCCGCGGGATATCTGCCCGGAGTCGAAGGTGACGTCCGAGCTGGCGAACAAGCCCAAGCTCGGGCTCCACCCGATCGTCATCGGCGTGGATGAGTGCCAGGTCTGGTTCGAGCACCCCAAGCACGGGGCCGAGTTCGAAGAGATCTGCACCGACCTCGTCAAGCGCGGCCCCGCCACCGGCATCGTTCTGCTACTGGCGACGCAGCGCCCGGACGCAAAGGCGCTGCCCACCGGGATCAGCGCGAACGCGTCGGCGCGGTGGTGCCTGAAGGTCATGGGCCAGCTGGAGAACGACATGGTCCTCGGCACCTCGAGCTACAAGAGGGGGATCCGGGCCACGATGTTCAGCTGGAAGGACAAGGGCATCCACTACTTCGTCGGTGAAGGTGCCGACGCCCGGATTGTCTCCTCCGTCTACGTGGATGCGCCCACGGCTGAGGTGATCGGGCTGCGGGCCCGCCGCCTGCGCGAAGCAGCCGGAACCCTCACTGGCCACGCTGCCGGGGAGGACTTCGAGGACCGGGAGTCGTCCGGCTTCGATCTCCTCGCGGACATCCTCGCGGTCGTGCCGGCCGAAGAGCCGAAGCTGTGGTCCGAAGTCGTCGTGGCCCGCCTCGCCGAACTTCGGCCGGACGTCTATGGCGGCTGGGAGCCCGAGCAGCTGGCCGCCGCCCTCAAGCCGCACGGCGTCAGCACCGGCCAGGTCTGGGGCAAGACCGAAGCCGGGAAAGGCGCCAACCGGCGCGGTATCGAGCGCTCCCACATCCTCACTGCGATTGCGGAGCGTGACGGAAACCGGGACGCGGGCTAGCCCTGTTCGCCGCTAGACCTAGCAGCACACCCCGCTAGGTCTAGCGGCACCGCTAGCGGCACATCTGCCGCTTGATCAGCGCACTAACTTCTAGCGTCCCACCTGCGCAAACCCCTGAAACAGGCCCGGGAGGCCCTTGATGACCCCTGCCCTGCTCGCTAGCGCACTTCTCCTGTTCGTCACCCTTGGTTACGCATCCCTGTGTGCGGCCAGCCCGTTCGGGGACTGCCGCAAGTGCCGCGGCTGGGGCCACTCGATCAAGACCGACCGCAAGGGCCGTACCAAGCGCGGCAAGGACTGCCGCCGCTGCAAGGCCACCGGCAAACGCATACGCGTCGGCCGCCACCTCTACAACGTCGCCGCCCGCCTCCACCGCGACGGCACCCGCTGACTTCCACGCATGCGAACGGCGACCACCCGTCATGAGACGGGCCCCGCTCCGAGCAGGAGCTAGGCGGGCGTGGTCGCCGGTCAATGTCCCGAGCTTGCCAGCACCCGGGGCGTGCAGAGCGTATCCACCCGTTCCCTCCCACCGGAAGCGAATACCGCCATGGCAGTCACCGTCTCCCTGGTCCTGCTCTTCGGACTGGTCCTGTTCTTCCTGCTCCGCTCCAACACCCTCGGCTACGGCGCCGCGTTCATCGCCGTCATGTTCGGGTTCTTCCTCGCCTCCACCGGCGCCTCCGGACCCATCAACGAACTCACCACCGCCGTCATCGAAGCCATCCCCGACCTGTGAAGGGAACCGTCATGAATGAACCCCTTGTCCAACGCCACTGGGTCGCACTCGCGGCCCCCAAGGTGGCACCGGCCATAGCCACGTCCACCGTGCTGATCCTGGGCCGGATCTGGAACGCCAACGGCGCCGAACACAGCATCGGCAACGCCGCATTGATGGTCGTTCTCGCGGCCGGTGCCGCGACGGCCGGCGCATTCGCCGCCGCGGGCCGTGGCGGTGGTGACGGGGTCCTCGCCGGGACCGCGTTCGCCACCTCTGGCGGGCTCGCCCTGGCAGGTGTCGCCGGATACGCCGACGGTCTCCCGCTCCCACTGCTGCTGTGGGTGCTCGCCACCACGGCCGCCTACGGGATCGCTGCCCGGTACTGGCGCACCGACCGCCGCGACACCGTCGCCTTTGAACGGCAGACCACCGTCCGACGCGAGGAGCACGGGCACATCGAGCGGGTGGAACTGCTCCGCAGCCGCACGCAGATCGAGGTGGCCCGCGAAACCGGCGCCTACGCCGAAGCACTCGCACAGGCACTCACCGCCCGCGCCACCCTGCCCGGCTTCGACCCTCAGGCACTCACCCGCGCAGGACTCCCCGAACTCCCCACCGCCGACACCACCAAGGAGCACTGACATGAGCACTGACACCGAGCGCTGGCCCACCCCGGAGTCGGCATACGCGAAAGCCCCGGGCATCGTTCGTGAGATCGGATGGACTGCTCAGGCCGCGGCCGACAAGCCGTTCGGTACCCGCATGGGCCGGGAGTTCTGGCTTCGCAAGGCCGCGCTCTTGGACCGGATCGCGCTGGCCGAGGAAGCCGAGGGCTGCAGCCGGGACGCCACCGGAGCAGCTGAGCACGCCGCCGGGCGGCTGATGGACGTGGACGACTCGGACGTCATCTGCGACCCGCGCCACTACGTCCGCCAGCAGTACGCCCTTTGGGTCCAGGAGCAGTAGCTATGCCCGGGGCGGTCGCCTCTCGCCAAAGACCACGACCGCCCCGGTTCCTCTGTCCCTTCGCAGAAACAGGAGAACCCCCAGCATGACACCAACCCATGCCCCAACGCTGCTGAGCGCCGCCCTGGCTGCAGCAGAGCGAGGCTGGCCCGTCTTCCCTCTGCGCCCCGGTGACAAGCGACCTGCCGGGCACCCCGAACGCCACTGCCCGAGCACAGGCCGGTGCTCGGAAGGTCACCGCACCCCGGAGCAGCGCGCCACGCTCGATGGCAATCAGATCGCTCAGTGCTGGCAGGCCGCCCCCTACAACATTGGCATCGCCACGGGCCCCGCGAACCTCGTGGTCGTGGACCTGGACGTACCCAAGGACGCCAGCGAGACCCCACCCACTGCATGGGCGGGAGCGGCCGAGGGACTGGACGTGTTCGCCATGCTCTGCGAACGCGCCGGGGAGCAGCTGCCGACCGAGACGTACACCGTGCGCACCCGCCGCGGCGGGCAGCATCTGTACTTCACCGCACCCACGGGAAAGCGGCTACGCAGCACGGCCAACGTCCTGGGCTGGAAGGTCGACACCCGTGCCTGGGGTGGATACGTGGTGGCCGCCGGCAGCGCCGTGAGCGGAGCGCCGTACGAGATCCTTCACGACGCGTCTCCGGCCCCCCTCCCTGCGTGGCTCAGTGACCTGCTCACCCCCAAGCCCGCACCGGCTCCCATGCCGTTGGTTGAACTGTCGGCTCGGATGCGCAACGTCACCGCCTACAGCACCGCCGCACTTCGCGGGGAACTCGAAAAGGTGCTGTCCGCCCGCGAGGGCGGTCGTAATCGTGCCGTGTACTTCGCGGCCTACGCCCTCGCCCGGATGATCCGGAGCGGGGACCTCACCGAGGCCGCCGTAAGCAGTGAGCTGAGCTCCGCCGGGCAGTCGATCGGCCTGCCCGCCGGAGAGTGCCGTACCGCGATCCGCTCCGGACTCATCCGGGGTGGGGCACCGGAGACGAGTGCAGCATGAGCGAGCTGGAAGAACTGCCCGTGCCGTCCAACCCGATGGCTGTGGCGCGTCGTCTGCTCCCGAGCTGGCAGAACGAGAACAAGCGGCTCGTGTACCGACGTTGGCGCGGTTCGTGGATGCGCTGGACCGGCACCTGCTGGCGCGAACTGGACGATCAGCAGATGCGGTCCTCGCTCTACAAGCGGCTGGAGTACGCGATCTACAGCATCCCGGGCAAGGACGGCCGGCCTGAGACCCGCGACTGGTCACCCACGAAGCAGAAGATCAGCAACCTGCTCGATGCTCTGGGAGCCATCACGCTCCTGCCCACCGACACCGATGCCCCCTCGTGGGTCGAGCAGGACGCCGCGGGCAAAGACGGCAGCCCGATCGTGGCCTGTGAGAACGGCTTGCTCCGTATCCGGGATCGGGCCCTGCTGCCGCACACTCCCGGCTTCTTCAACCTCGTATCCGTCCCGTTCCACTACGACCCCGCCGCCACGGCGCCGACGTGGGAACGCTTCCTCCGGCAGATCTGGCCGGACGACCGAGCGGCCCTGGACGCGCTGCAGGAATGGTTCGGCTACGTCCTCTCCGGGCGTACCGACCAGCAGAAGATCCTGCTCATCAAGGGGCCGTCCCGCTCGGGCAAGGGCACTATCGCGCGGGTCCTCAAGGAACTGGTCGGACGCGAGAACCTGGCCGGGCCGACGCTCGCCGGTCTCGGCAGCAACTTCGGTCTCTCCACGCTGCTCGGCAAGCCGCTCGCCGTCATCTCCGACGCCCGTCTGTCCGGCAAGGACGGTGGGCAGGTAGTCGAACGGCTGCTCACCATCTCCGGTGAGGACACCATCGACATCGACCGCAAGTTCCGTGACCCGTGGACCGGCAAGCTGCCCACCCGGCTGATGATCCTCACCAACGAGCTGCCGAGCTTCGGGGACTCCTCTGGGGTCATCGCCCGCCGGTTCATCGTGCTCAACATGACCGTGTCCTGGCTCGGCAAGGAAGACACGGCCCTCACCGACAAGCTGGCCGCCGAGATGCCCGGGATTCTCAACTGGGCTCTGGAAGGGCTGGCCCGCCTCCAGCGCATCGGCCGGATCACGGACCCGCCTTCCTCACAGGAAGCGGTCATCACGATGCAGGACACCGCCTCGCCGACGAGCGCGTTCATTCGCGAGCGCTGCACCGTCGGGGCCGCCTGTGAGGTCCCCGTCGACACCTTGTGGGCGATCTGGCGCGAGTGGGCCGAGGACAACGGCGTACGGGCCGTGGGAACCAAGCAGATGTTCGGACGGAATCTGCTCTCCGTCGTCCCCCAACTGCACCGGGCCCGCCCCCGCGACGCGTACGGCCGGCAGGTGCCCACGTACACCGGCATCACCCTCACGCCGCCCGATCCGCGATAGCCCGTGCCGCGACTCAAGCGACTCACGCCGCCCCTCCGAACGGCCTCTGAGTCGCTTGAGTCGCGACACCCAGCAATGCGGACTCAACACCCACCTGCTCGCATGACCGCACCGAGGAGTGCCATGCCCCGGCTCGAATTGCTGAAGAACGACGAGAACCCGCAGGACCTCGATCTCACGCTCCTCGCGGTGACAGTCGAGGAAGCCGCCCGCCGCCTGAGCATCGGCCGGACCACGATGTACGGCCTTATCCGTGACGGAGTCGTCCAGACGGTCCCGTTCGGCCGTAGCCGACGCGTCCCCGTTCAAGCGCTCATCGACTACCTGAACGAGCGCATGCAGACCCGAAACAACCACGCCGCGGCGTAAGGAGCACCAATGGCCAAGGGGCATAGGCGCCCGGACGGGGCGTCATCCATCTATCTCGGCAGTGACGGTTACTGGCACGGCCGAGTGACCGTGGGCGTCCGCGATGACGGCAAGCCGGACCGGCGCCACGTCATGAGCAAGGTCAGCGAAGGGGAGGTGATCAAGAAGGTTCGCGCGCTGGAGAAGCAGCGGGACGAAGGCAAGGTACGAAAGGCCGGCCGCGCGTGGACCGTGAAGGCGTGGTTGTTGCACTGGGTGGAAGAGATCGCCAAACCGTCGGTGCGAGAGAACACGTACGCCGGCTACGAGGTGGCCGTACGGGTCCACCTCGTGCCCGGTGTCGGGGCTCACCGTCTGGACAAGCTGGAGCCCGAACACCTCGAGCGCTTCTACAGCCGGATGCTGACCAACGGCAGCAAGCCCGCCACCGCCCACCAGGCGCACCGGACGATTCGTACCGCCCTGAATCACGCGCTGCGCCGCGGCCACGTCACACGCAACGTCGCCACCCTCGCGGTCCCTCCGAGGATCGAGGAAGAGGAGGTGGAGCCGTACGACATCGAAGAGGTGCAGCGCCTGCTCTCGGAGGCCGCCAAGCTCCGGAACAGCGCTCGCTGGTCCATCGCGCTCGCCCTGGGCCTCCGGCAGGGGGAGGCGCTCGGGCTGCGATGGGCAGACCTCGATTCCGGCAGCGGAGTCCTGCGCGTCCGGAAGAACCGGCTGAGGCCGAAGTACCTGCACGGCTGCGGCGGCGAGTGCGGCACGAAGCCGGGGTACTGCAAGAAGCGGGTCAGGAAGAACGAGGACACGGCCAATACGAAGTCGCGCGCCGGCCGACGCGTCATCGGTGTTCCCGAAGAACTGGTGAGGCTGCTGGAGCTCCACCGCAGAGAGCAGGCACGCGAGCGGGCGATCGCGGGGGAGGAGTGGCGGGAGTCCGGATTCGTTTTCACCTCTCCGGTGGGTGAGCCGCTCGTGCCGAGCACGGACTACGACACCTGGAAGCGGCTCCTGGCCGATGCGAAGGTTCGGGACGGGCGCCTGCACGATGCCCGGCACACCGCGGCGACGGTTCTGCTCATCCTCGGTGTCCCCGAACGGGTCGTGATGCAGATCATGGGCTGGTCGTCCACGGCGATGGCGGCCCGGTACCAGCACGTGACGGGCGGCATCCTCGCCGACGTCGCGCAGCGGGTCGGAGGACTCATCTGGGAGGTGGCCAAAGAGCCCGACGAGAGCGGCGCGGACGGCTCCGCAGGGTCCTAATGAGACTGCAGATGAGACTACGGGCCTAGAGGAACGCCGATGGGCCCCGCAGCAAGCTGCGGGGCCCATCAACGTATTGCCCGGTGAGAGCAATGGCGGAGGATACGAGATTCGAACTCGTGAGGGGTTGCCCCCAACACGCTTTCCAAGCGTGCGCCCTAGGCCACTAGGCGAATCCTCCGCCGCAAACAATACAAGACGTTGGGGAGTGCTCGCGAACACGTTCCCCCTGAGATCGTTCCGAGCGGCCTCGGAGTGGACCAGGGGCCCCGGGTGGGTGGACTTCGGGGGGCGGGGATCGGTTAAGGTGGGCGTCAGCCCCTCACGTGGCGCTATCTGACTGAACTCCCCCAGGGCCGGAAGGCAGCAAGGGTAGGTTGGCTCTGGCGGGTGCGTGGGGGGCCCTTGCGTGCCCGGGGGTGTGGTGTCCCGCCGATGGTGTGCCCGGAGCGGGACCGGTTGTCGGTCCGCCCCGATAACCTCGTATGTGTGTCGTCCCTTGCGCTCTACCGCCGCTACCGCCCCGAGTCCTTCGCCGAGGTCATCGGTCAGGAGCATGTCACTGACCCGTTGCAGCAGGCCCTGCGGAACAACCGGGTCAATCACGCGTACCTGTTCAGCGGGCCGCGCGGATGTGGAAAGACGACCAGCGCGCGCATCCTCGCCCGCTGTCTGAACTGCGAGAAAGGGCCGACGCCGACACCGTGCGGGGAGTGCCAGTCCTGCCAGGACCTCGCGCGCAACGGGCCGGGTTCGATCGATGTGATCGAGATCGACGCCGCGTCCCACGGTGGTGTGGACGACGCCCGTGACCTGCGGGAAAAGGCATTCTTCGGGCCCGCGTCGAGCCGGTACAAGATCTACATCATCGACGAGGCGCACATGGTCACGCCGGCGGGGTTCAACGCCCTGCTGAAGGTGGTCGAGGAGCCGCCGGAGCACCTCAAGTTCATTTTCGCGACCACGGAACCCGAGAAGGTCATCGGCACCATCCGGTCGCGTACGCACCACTACCCGTTCCGGCTGGTTCCGCCCGGGACGCTGCGCGGCTATCTCGCCGAGGTGTGCGGCAGGGAGAACAGCTTCGTCGAGGACGGTGTGCTGCCCCTCGTCGTGCGCGCGGGTGCGGGATCCGTGCGTGACTCGATGTCGGTCATGGACCAGTTGCTGGCCGGCGCGGGCGACGACGGTGTGACATACGCCATGGCGACCTCGCTGCTCGGCTACACGGACGGGTCCCTGCTGGACTCCGTCGTGGACGCCTTCGCCGCAGGCGACGGGGCGGCGGCCTTCGAGGTCGTGGACCGGGTGATCGAGGGCGGCAACGACCCACGGCGCTTCGTCGCGGATCTGCTGGAGCGGCTGCGGGACCTGGTGATCCTGGCCGCCGTGCCGGACGCGGGTGACAAGGGGCTCATCGACGCGCCCGCCGACGTGGTCGAGCGGATGCAGGCCCAGGCGTCCGTCTTCGGGGCCGCTGAGTTGAGCCGCGCCGCCGATCTGGTCAACGAAGGGCTCACGGAGATGCGCGGGGCGACCTCCCCCCGGCTTCAGGTGGAGCTGATCTGCGCCCGGGTGCTGCTGCCCGCGGCCTTCGACGACGAGCGTTCGCTCCAGGCCCGGCTGGACCGGCTGGAGCGCGGGGTGTCCTTCGCGACGGCCGGTGCGGGCCCCGCCGTGGGGTACGTCCCCGGGCCGGAAGCCCATGCGCCGGCCGGTGCCGGACTGCCGGGAGGCGGACCTGCCGCAGCTCGCGCGGCGGTACGTGGCGAGGCACCCGACGGTGGCCCCGCAGCCGCGCCCTTCGCAGCACCCGCCGCCTCCCCCGCCACCGCCCCTGTCGTCCCGGAGGCCCCGGCTGTTGCTCCGCCGGTCCACCAGGCGCCGGCCGAAGCACCCGCTGCAGAAGCTCCGGCCGCTGGTCAGCGGCCCGGAGCATGGCCCGCAGCGGCGGGAGCCGGAACGGCCGGAGGTGGAACGGCCGGAGATGCCGGAGCGGATACGGCGCGTCGTCCCGGGGGCTGGCCGACCGCGTCCGCACCGGGTCGGACACCACCTCCGCAGACGGCCCCCCCGGCCTCCGCCCCCGTCCCGGCCTCGGCTGCCGCCGTCGCGCCGCCCGCAGCGCCCGCGCCGGGTGGACAGGACATGGCGCAGGGCGTCGGCCAGGTACGGAACATGTGGCCGGACATCCTGGAGGCCGTGAAGAACCGCCGCCGGTTCACCTGGATTCTGTTGAGCCAGAACGCCCAGGTCACCGGCTTCGACGGCACCACGCTGCAGATCGGCTTCCTCAGCGCGGGTGCCCGGGACAACTTCGCGAGCAGCGGCAGCGAAGAGGTGCTGAAGCAGGCTCTTGCCGAGAAGTTCAACGCCCAGTGGCGGGTCGAGGCCGTTGTCGACCCGTCGGGTGGCGGAGGCATGCCCCCGCAGGCCGGTGGCGGCAGTGGCCGCCCTCCGGCCGCCCCCTACCAGCCCCCGGCCGCCCCGCAGGCGCAGACGCAGTCGTACGAGTCCCGCCCGGCCCCGGCCCAGCAGCCCCCGCCGCAGTCCCAGCAGCCCCAGTCCCCGTCTCAGCGGTCCGGGCCGTCGGGGCAGTCCGAGCAGGCGTACTCCAGGGCCGCTCCCGAGCCGTCGCGCTCGGTCGCTCCCGAGGACGACACCGCGGAGGCCGACGATCCGGACCTGGTCGACTCCGCGCTCTCCGGGCACGATCTGATCGTCCGCGAGCTGGGCGCGACGGTGGTCGAGGAGTTCAACAACGAGTAGGGGGCCCGCGCTGCGGGCCGTGTCCACGGAGCGGCGCCCGTCATGGCGCCCGGCCCCCGGCGGTTAGGCTGCACCCGTGAAGGTCCTCGTCATCGGCGGCGGCGCCCGCGAACACGCCCTGTGCCGCTCTCTGTCCCTCGACCCCGATGTCACCGCTCTGTACTGCGCCCCCGGCAACGCCGGAATCGCAGAGGTGGCCGAACTGCACCCGGTCGACGCGCTCGACGGCGAAGCCGTCGCGCGTCTCGCCACCGAGCTGGGCGCCGAGCTGGTGGTCGTCGGCCCGGAGGCACCGCTTGTCGCCGGGGTCGCCGACCACGTGCGCGCGGCCGGCATCCCCTGCTTCGGCCCCTCGAGCGAGGCGGCCCAGCTGGAGGGCTCCAAGGCGTTCGCCAAGGACGTCATGGCCGGTGCCAACGTCCCGACCGCCCGCAGCTACGTCTGCACGACGGCTGCCGAGATCGACGAGGCCCTCGACGCGTTCGGAGCCCCGTACGTCGTCAAGGACGACGGTCTCGCGGCAGGCAAGGGCGTCGTCGTCACCGACGACGTCGAAGAGGCACGCGCCCACGCGCTCGCCTGCGGCCGTGTGGTCATCGAGGAGTTCCTCGACGGCCCCGAGGTGAGCCTCTTCGCGATCACCGACGGCACCACGGTTCTGCCGCTGCAGCCCGCCCAGGACTTCAAGCGCGCCCTGGACGGCGACGAGGGCCCGAACACCGGTGGCATGGGCGCGTACTCCCCGCTCCCGTGGGCCGACCCCAAGCTGGTCGACGAGGTCATGGAGACCGTCCTCCAGCCGACCGTCGACGAGCTGCGCCGCCGCGGTACGCCCTTCTCGGGGCTGCTGTACGCGGGCCTCGCGATCACCTCGCGCGGGGTGCGGGTCATCGAGTTCAACGCCCGTTTCGGCGACCCGGAGACCCAGGTGGTCCTGGCCCGGCTGAAGACCCCGCTGGCCGGTGTCCTGCTCGGTTCCGCGAACGGCACCCTGGACCTCCTGCCCCCGCTGACCTGGCGCGACGACGCTGCCGTCACCGTGGTCATCGCCTCGCACAACTACCCGGGCACACCCCGCACGGGTGACCCCATCGAGGGTCTCGCGGATGTGGCGGCGAAGGATGCCCCGGACGCGTTCGTCCTGCACGCCGGAACCCGGCAGGACGGCGACGCGGTCGTCAGCGCCGGAGGGCGCGTGCTCTCCGTCACGGCGACCGGCCCGGACCTCTCGACGGCCCGTGAGCGTGCCTACAAGGCCCTCGGCCGGATCCGGCTCGACGGCTCCCAGCACCGTACGGACATCGCCCGCAAGGCTGCCGAGGAGGCCTGAGGCCTGGGGCCCGACGGCCGCTGCCGTCCCGGCCCGGTCCCCGTCCGTTTCTTGCGCGCTTCCGTGCCCGGCCACTTCCCGAAGTGGCCGGGCACGGGCGTGTACGGCCCTCCGCGAAGCGCCCGCACAGGGCCGGCGAGATCGACACCCGTAACAGCGGACCCTTGCGCACCGGCGCGTCAGCAGCTTTGCCCAAAGCCATTCCATCGGGTGACGACTGGGCCATCCGGATGACGTTCGCCGAGGCCCCAACTAGGGTGCGGCGCAAGCGTTCCGGCACTTGGCCCACCGGCATTGCGATGTCGGTGACGGGTGCCACAGTGGGGGAGTGACCAACACCGTCGCGGGGGCAGAGGGGGTGACGTCAGGCCGTGTCCGGTACCGGATCGGTTGAGGAGCTGGGTGCGCATTCCGCGCGTGCCCGTGCCCTGGCTCTGCTGCGCATCCGCAGCAGAGCCGTGGCCGTGGCGATCCTGCCCGCGGCTGCGGCCGTCGTGCTGTTCGTCGCGGGCGCACAGGGCCACATCGGCGGCGGTGCGTGGGACACGGTCCGCTGGGGGGTGACCGCCTGCGCCGTCGTCGTCCTGCTGCTCGCCGTCGCGGTCGCCGCAGCGGTGGCGCGGGCGCGGCCCGCGGTGAGTCCGACCGTGCCCCTCACCGAGGAGGCGGCCCCCGATCTCTACCGGCTGGTCCGCGACCTGGCCGACCGGCTCGACGTCCCGGCGCCCTCCGCCATAGCCCTGACGCCGGACTGCGACAGCTGGCTGGAGGACCGTACGCACCCCGCCGCCCAGCAGAGGGCGACCGACCTGGCCAAGGGGCTGTCGGGCGACCGGCGCGGCCAACGGGTGCCCGCCGCGCCCGTGCTGGTGATCGGCTCGCCCTTCCTGTGGTGGATGCGGGTCGCCGAGCTGCGGGCGGTGCTGGCTCCGGTCGTCGCGGGGACCGGACCGTCCGCGCACCCCGACATAGCCGCTGCCCGCCGTTTCGTACGCGGACTCGATGCCGCGGTCGCCGATGCCTCCGTCCCCGGCCAGGGGGCCGTGCGCGGGGTGCCGGCCGCCTTCGTCGGCTGGATCGCCAGGATGCTGCTGCGCGGTTGTCGCAGTCATGCGGCCGAGATGGAGCGCTGCGTCGCCGCCGCCGCTTCGGTGCGCGCCCAGGGGGTGGACTACGGACTGCGGATCGTCGCCCAGGAGCAGGTCGGCCTCGCCTATGCGGGCTGGGACCGGCTGCTGACCCGGGTCGCGCTGCCCGCCTGGCGGATGGGCCGCTGGCCCTCCCGGCTCGACGCCGGTGTCGTCTCCGCGCTCACCGAGCTCTCCCGGCGCGACCGGCTGGCGGAGGGTTTCACCTCCCGGCTCGGCGAGCGCCCTGCCTGCGATCTTCTGGAGGAGCCGGGCGTGGCCGACGAAGCGGCTTCGCTGCTGGCCGCGCGGCTCTTCCACGGTGGCCCCGCGGAGAGCGGCCCGGACTGGTCCCCGGTCGACTGGCAGCAGTATCCGGAGGAGGTCGTCGACCGGAAGTGGCGTACGGAGGCGGCCAGGCTCCATCGCGTGCTCGACTCCCTGGGGGTGTCGGCGAGCGTGTCCGCGGGCGGGCACCGCGCCCCGGGCGCCGAGCCGGTCGGCACCGTGGTGCCGACGCTGGCCCGTGTCATCGACCACCTGGCAGCGCCCGGCGGAAACGCCGAGGAGCTCGCGGCCGGGATCGGTGCCGCCGTGGCCCGCGACGAGGCGGGGGCGGCATCACCGCCCCGGAGCGGCGGCCCGGCGGACGGTGCCCAGGCCGGAGCGGATCCGGACCCCCTCGATATCTGGGGCCCCGTGCCGCTCCCGCTCTTCCCGCTCCAGCCGCCGCGTACGGGTGCGGAGCTGCTGGCCGATCACGTCGTGGCGATGGTCTGCTGCGCGGCCGTGGACACGGCGGGGGCGGCGCCCGGCCTCGACTGGCTCGACGGACCGGCGCTGCTGGTCGACGGCGGACGCAGGTCGGACCTGGGCGCTCCCGTTCTCAGCCTTGTCGAGGACGGCGACGCCGAGCCTCTGCGTTCCTGGCTCTCCGGCGTGGGCGTCCGCACCGACAAGCCCGTACGGCTGGTGTGAACGGCGGCTCGGGACACGGGTGGTGAGGGGTCCCGAGTGGCACCGGTGCCGGAACACCGGTGCCGGAATACCGGTGCCTGAACACCGGAGCAGGCCTGTATACGCATTGGTCTCCCAGTACACCCTTGTGTCTCCTGTGTCCCCCACGTCCCCAACATCCGGAAGATTCCGTTCCGTTCACGTCAATTCGCGACGAACGGTGACGGAGTGCATGCGTTATGTGATGTGCTGGGGACCGGCGCTGACATCCGGCGCACCAGTGTGGTCCGGGGGATGAGGGAGGGGAGCGACATGGGGGCCGAGCAGATCCGGCGATGGGAATCAGGTGCCCTCGCGCACGCGGTGAGCGACCCCTTCGGGCAGGGCCCGCTCCCGTGGCTGCGGGGGAGCGAGAACTACTTCGACGACACCGGCCAGGTCGTCCCCTGGTACGCCGATCCCGACCTGGGCCGTGGCGGGGCCGGTGGCGGCACGCGGACGGCCGACGACGTGCACCGTCAGATCAAGGGCTTCGTCTCGCCCGGCGCCGCGGCACCCGGTGAGGCGATCGACTTCCACATCACCGTGGACCCGCCCCAGCAGTTCTCCGTCGACGTCTACCGCATCGGCCACTACGCGGGCGACGGCGCCGCCAAGATCACCACGAGCCCGCGGCTGTCCGGCATCGTCCAGCCGCCTCCGCTCGCCGCCGACCGCACGGTCTCCTGCCACCACTGGTGGCTCTCCTGGCGCCTGCAGATCCCCAGTTACTGGTCGGTCGGCGCGTACGTCGCGGTCCTCACCACCGCCGACGGCTACCGCTCCCACATCCCCTTCACGGTCCGCGACGACCATCCCGCGGATCTGCTGCTCCTGCTCCCGGACATCACCTGGCAGGCGTACAACCTCTATCCGGAGGACGGCCGCACCGGGGCCAGCCTCTATCACGCCTGGGACGAACAGGGCCGGCTGCTCGGCGAGGAGGACGCCGCCGGCACGATCTCCTTCGACCGCCCCTACGCGGGCGCCGGACTGCCCCTGCACGTCGGCCACGCCTACGACTTCATCCGCTGGGCCGAGCGCTACGGCTACGACCTCGCGTACGCCGACGCCCGTGATCTGCACGCCGGCCGTGTCGACCCCAGCCGCTACCGCGGCCTGGTCTTCCCCGGCCACGACGAGTACTGGTCGGTGCCCATGCGCCGTACCGCCGAGCGTGCCCGCGACACCGGCACCTCGCTCGTCTTCCTCTCCGCGAACACCATGTACTGGCAGGTCGGCCTCTCCCCGTCCGCCTCGGGCGTCCCCGACCGCCTCCTGACCTGCCGCAAGCGCAGCGGTCCGGGCAAGTCCGCGCTGTGGCGCGAGGTCGACCGCGCCGAACAGCAGCTGCTCGGCATCCAGTACGCGGGCCGGGTCCCCGAGGCCCACCCCCTGGTCGTCCGCAACGCCGAGCACTGGCTCTGGGAGGCCACCGGAGCGGCCGAGGGCGACGAGATCGACGGGCTGGTCGCCGGCGAGGCCGACCGCTACTTCCCGCGTACGTCGCTGCCGGAGCACGAGAACCGCATCCTGCTCGCGCACTCCCCCTACCGGGACGGCGACGGTGCCACGCGGCATCAGGAGACCTCGCTGTACCGGGCCCCGTCGGGCGCGCTGGTCTTCGCGTCGGGCACTTTCGCCTGGTCACCGGCTCTGGACCGTCCGGGCCATGTCGACACCCGCATCCAGCGGGCCACGGCCAACCTGCTCGACCGGATCTGCAAGCGCGACTGAGCGACCTCCGGCCCGCACCACCGGCCGAGGCGGACCCCTTGGCGTCGTGGCCCGTTCCCATGCGGGACAATCGGAGCGACTCCTGGATCAACCTACGCGGAGGCAGCGTGTCCGGTTTCGTAGAAAAGCCCGAGCCCGTGCAGGTGCCGGGGCTCACCCACCTGCACACCGGCAAGGTGCGCGACCTGTACCGGAACGAGGCGGGCGACCTCGTCATGGTCGCCAGCGACCGTATCTCCGCGTACGACTGGGTCCTGCCCACCGAGATCCCTGACAAGGGGCGGGTGCTCACCCAGTTGTCGCTGTGGTGGTTCGACCAGTTCGCCGACCTCGTGCCGAATCACGTCCTGTCCGCGGAGCTCCCCGCCGGAGCTCCCGCCGACTGGGCCGGCCGCACGCTGATCTGCAGGTCGCTGCGGATGGTTCCGGTGGAGTGCGTCGCCCGCGGCTATCTGACGGGGTCCGGCCTGATCGAGTACAACGCGACGCGTACGGTCTGCGGGCTCGCGCTCCCCGAGGGGCTCGTCGACGGCTCCGAACTCCCGGCGCCGATCTTCACGCCCGCCACCAAGGCCGCGGTCGGGGACCACGACGAGAACGTGTCGTACGAGGAGGTCGTCGGCGAGGTCGGCGCCGAGACGGCGGCCGTGCTGCGGCAGACGACGCTCGCCGTGTACGGCCGCGCGCGGGACATCGCGCGTGAGCGCGGGATCATCCTCGCGGACACGAAGTTCGAGTTCGGGTTCGCACCCACCGCGGACGGCGGCGAGGAACTGATCATCGCGGACGAGGTGCTGACCCCGGACTCCTCGCGCTTCTGGCCCGCCGCGACCTGGGAGCCGGGCAAGGCGCAGCCCTCGTACGACAAGCAGTTCGTGCGTGACTGGCTGACCTCGGCGGCTTCCGGCTGGGACCGCCACAGCGAGCAGCCGCCCCCGGCGCTGCCGCAGGGGATCGTCGACGCCACCCGGGCGAAGTACCTGGACGCGTACGAGCTTCTGACCGGCACCCGCTGGTCGTGACAGCAGAAGGCCCCGGTCACGAGGACCGGGGCCTTCTTGTATCGAGCGAACGACGAGGTTCGAACTCGCGACCTCAACCTTGGCAAGGTTGCGCTCTACCAGCTGAGCTACGTTCGCATGCGCCGCAGCGCGCTGCTCACTATACCCAACCGCGCTCCCGCGCGAGACGCACCGCCGTGTGACGGTTCTCGGCACCGACTTTGGACGCTGCCGAGGACAGGTAGTTGCGCACGGTCCCCTGGGACAGCGATGCCCGCTCCGCGATCTCCGCGACCGGCGCACCGTCCGCCGCGAGTTCCAGCACCTCGGCCTCGCGCGCGGTCAGGGGGGAGTCCCCGGCGGAGATCGCGTCGGCGGCCAACTCGGGGTCCACATAGCGGTTTCCCGCGTGCACCGTACGAATGATCTCGGCCAGCCGGCGGGCGCTGACCGTCTTCGGTACGAACCCGCGTACGCCGGCGGCCAGCGCCCGCTTGAGGTGGCCGGGGCGGCCGTGGCTGGTCACGATCATGGTGCGGCAGCCGGGCAGTTCCGTACGGAGGGATGTGGCGACCTTCACACCGTCCGCGCCCGGCATCTGGAGGTCGAGGACGGCGACATCGGGGCGGTGAGCCAGCGCCATCGCGAGCGCCTCGGGGCCGCTCGCCGCCTCCGCGACCACGATGAGGTCGTTCTCCAGGGCGAGCAGCGCGGCCAGTGCTCCCCGGATCAGGTGCTCGTCGTCGGCGAGCAGGACCCGCAGGGGCCGGCCGGAACCTTCGGTGGTCATCGTTCCTCCGGAGTGGCGGTGCGCTCGACGGTCATCGTTCCTCCGGAGAAGGGGATGAGGGGAGGGGGCGGGGGCGGCCGCGCGGAGCCGTGAGCGGGACCGTCGCGGTGACGCGGAACAGGCCGCCCCCGACCGCTCCGGCCTCCAGCGACCCGCCCAGGGCCGCGAGCCGTTCGCGCAGCCCGGCCAGTCCGGAGCCACCGCCCTCACCCGGCCCGGCCATGTCCCCGGCTCCGTCGTTCTCGACCTCCAGCACGACCGCACCCGCCGCCGTCGAGAGCCGGATCACGCACTGCCGGGGGTCGCCGTGGCGCAGGACGTTGGTCGCAGCCTCGCGGACCACCCAGCCGAGCGCCGCCTGCACCGCCGGGGGCGCCCCCGTCCCCACCGGGCCGTCGGCGCCCTCCACGGTGCAGGCGATGCCGGCAGCCTCCAACACGCCTTTGGCGCCCAGGAGTTCCGTGGGCAGATCGGCCTCACGGTAGCCCCGGACGACATCGCGGACCTCCTGCTGGGAGGCGCGGGCGATCCGCTGCACCTCGACCATCTGGTCCACGGCCGCCGCGTTCCCGCGCTGGGCCAGCTCCACGGCCAGCTCGCTCTTCAGCGCGATGACCGCCAGGTTCCGGCCGAGTACGTCGTGCATGTCCCGGCCGAACCGCAGCCGTTCCTCCGCCACCGCGAGCCGGGCCTGCATGTCCCGCGCCTCCTCCGCCTGCCACATCACGGTCAGGCTCCAGGCGCTCGGCCGGGCCGAGGTGATCACCAGCAGGGTGACGACGAGCATCGAGAGGGCCGCCCCGAACAGCTGGCCGCCGGGCACCCCGACGGCCGCGAGCAGCGCCACGGCGACCGTCGCGAAGACCGCGCAGTGGAGCAGGAACTTATGGGCGGGGACGAGGAGCGCGTACGGGATCGTGAACGCCAGGGGCAGGTCCAGTACCAGCAGAACCAGCCCCTCCTCCTCGACACCTCCCACCGCCGCGAGAGCCACCAGCAGGCCGGTCAGCAGTGCCAGCAGCACCGCGGGGAGCCGCAGTCGCCGCGGCGGGAAGGACTGCGCGCCCCGGTAGTGGGCGAAGGCGGGGGCCAGGTTGCGGTTGCTCAGCACGCACTGGGCGGCGTTCACGGCGAAGAACGTCACGCCGAGGGCCACCGCCACCGGGCCGTGGTCCAGGGTCGCGCCGAGCGGCAGCAGGCCCCAGGACACGAGGAAGATCCAGGGGAGCGAGCAGAGCGTGAGCCGTGTGTAGAGGTCGATGCGCTGGAGCTTGCTGCGCTCCTGCCAGCCGCGTCGCCAGCCCGTCACTCGCCCGATCAACACCGGTCAGTCCCTTCATGCCATGCCCGTAGTGGTGGCGGGGAGCATCTCGTCCCGTGGTCGTGTACGGCCCGGTGCTCAGCCGCGCGGGTCCCAGCGGAACCACCGCTGCACAGCAAACACCGCGAAAGCGGTCCAGGCCAGCGCCGCCACCCCGGCCGTGACCAGGTCGCCGCCTTCGGCGCCGCCGAGCCAGCCGTGCCGTACGAGGGTCATCACGCCGGTCAGCGGCAGCAGCTCGAACACCGAGGCGAGCCCGTCCGGGAAGATGTCCAGCGGGACGAAGATCCCGGAGCCGAACAGCGAGACGAAGAACAGCGGCAGCGTGGTGAGTTGCGAGGTCTGCACCGTCCGGGTCATCGCCGAGGTCGCGGCGGCCAGCGCGGACATCATCACCAGGCCCACCAACAGACCCACCAGGAACAGCTCGGGCCGGCGCGGTGCGGTCAGGTCGAAGGCGACCGCGCCGGCCGCGACCAGCAGCACGCACTGGAGGAGCGCCAGCACGAGGGAGGGCAGCGCGGTGGCGGTCAGGATCTCGCGGTCGGTGATCTCGCCCGTGCGCAGCCGCTTGAGGACGAGCTCCTCGCGCCGGGTGACGTACCCGGTGACGAGGTTCATGTAGACGACCTGGACCAGCACGATGCCGATACCGCCGGTGAGGGCGGCACCCGCGATGGAGAGCCCGGTGCCGGCCAGGTCGACCTGCTGGAGCGAGGCCCGGATCGAGAAGATCATCACGATCGGCAGCACCAGGGCCACGAAGATCGCGGACCGGTTGCGGATCAGCAGCACCATCTCGGCGCGGGCCAGGGCGGTGAGCCTCCGTGCGGAGGCGGACGCCTTCGAGGGGGAGCGGCCGACGTCCACGCGGTCGTCCGCGAGGGTGGGCGTTGTCATGCCGTCACCTTCTTCGTCTCGTTCGTGGACCGGCCGGACCCGGCGTGCCGGGCCCCTGCCCGGCGGGGGTCGTCGGCCCGGGAGCGGAGCCGGGTGTTCGCGATCTGGAGGAAGGCCTCCTCCAGGGAGGCGGAACGGGCGTCGAGCCCGAGCAGCTGGACGCCCGAATCCCGGGCCCAGCCGAGCAGTTCGTGCAGTGATTCCTGGAGCGTGGCGGTGAGGATCTCGACCCGCTGCCCTTCCGCGCCCGCCCGGAGCGAGAGCGGAAGGCGCCCTGCCGGTACTCCGTCGGGCAGCGTGAACCGGATTCTGGCAGGCTGCGACGCCGTGACCTCGGCGGTCGTCCCGGCTGTCACGATCTGCCCCTGGTGCATGATCGCCAGCCGGTCCGCGAGCGCCTCGGCCTCCTCCAGGTAGTGCGTGGTCAGCAATACGGTCGTGCCGCCGTCCCGGAGTGCCCGGATCAGGTCCCAGGTATCGCGCCGGCCCTCGGCGTCCAGCCCCGTGGTCGGCTCGTCGAGGAAGAGCACCTCGGGTCGCGAGGTCAGGGCCAGCGCCAGGTCCAGGCGCCGCTTCTCCCCTCCGGACAGCTGCTTGACCCGCACCCCCGTCCGGCTGGTGAGGCCGACCATCTCCAGGACCTCGGCCGCGGGCCGGGCGCCGGTGGTGCACGCCGACCACATCCGCGCGGTCTCCATCACCGTGAGGTCGGAGGGAAAACCGCCCTCCTGGAGCATCACCCCGGTCCGGGGCCGGACGGCGGCGCGTTCGCGGTACGGGTCGTGGCCGAGGACCTTGATGGTTCCGGAGGTCGGGAGTGCCAGCCCTTCCAGGAGCTCCACGGTGGAGGTCTTGCCCGCACCGTTCGTCCCGAGCAGCGCGAACAGTTCGCCGCGGGCCACGGTGAAGGAGACCCCGGAAACGGCCTCGAAGCCGTCCTTGTAGCTGCGGCGAACCCCGTCCGCCGCGATCACCGTCTCGGCGGTCACGGCTTCGGAGATCACCGTCTCCGCGGTCGCGGCTCCCGCGGTCACCGTTCCCGCAGTCGCCGGCCCCGCGTGATCCGTGGCACCGCTCGTCCGGTCGCTGAGAAAGTCGTCGCTGGTCATGACTCAAGACTTCCGCCGGATCAGGGCGGCGAGCAGTGCGCGCTGTCATCACTGCTCATGACAAACGTCATGGGTCGATAGGGGAAAACGTCAAAGGCCCCGATCGATATCGATCGGGGCCTTTGAACAAGAGCGGACGACCAGGTTCGAACTGGCGACCTCAACCTTGGCAAGGTTGCGCTCTACCAACTGAGCTACGTCCGCATTGCTGCCACTCGGCTTTCACCGGCGGAGCGGTCACTACTCTACCTGATCCACAGGAGTGGTCCGGCAAGGCAGTGAAGAGCGGGTGACAGGAATTGCACACTGCGCCTTCCCCCTGGAAGGGGGATGTTCTACTACTGAACTACACCCGCACGCTGCGTGAGGCCCGGCCTTTCGGCCTTGCCCTTCGGCGTGCTCCAGACTCTAGCCGACCTGCAGGGGTGTTGTGCAAGTCGGCTCCCCGGGGTGTTCCGCCGGGGAGCCCAGGAGGTCGTTCCGGAACGGGACGTTCCGGAAGTACCCGTCAACTGGCGGCCTGGAACGCCTCGTAGACCTTCTTGGGGATCCGGCCGCGGGCCGGCACCTCCATCCGGTGCGAGCGGGCCCAGGCGCGCACGGCCGCCGGGTCGGGCGCGAGGGACGTGTGGTGGTACGACACCGGAGCCTTGCCATGCTTACTGGCATTTGTCTGCTTTCGGCCGGCCGCCATGTACGGGGCCAGCGCCTTCCGCAGCTTTTTTGCGTTGACGGGATTGAGGTCGATCTCGTACGACTTCCCGTCCAGGGCGAAGGTGACCGTTTCCGCCGCTTCTCCCCCGTCGATGTCGTCGGAGAGCGTGACCACTACGCGCTGAGCCACGGATATCGGTCCTTTCCTACGGCATCGGTGCGTCTGACATGCGCTGATGCCGGGCCTTCCGGCTACTAGGCGGATGCGGATCGACTGGTGTCGACTGTTCCGGGGCAATGGTGCTTTCCCCCGTAATCATTTGTACAGCGGTGGGAGCAGCATTGTGAAGCCCAGCCAATTACCTCAGCGTGTCCGCGTGCAATCCGGGTGAAGATTTTTTCCCAGGACTTTCCCTGCATGTTGTCGCGGTCGATATCTCGGTGTGATCCTGTCCGTCCGATATCTACCCGCGTAGAATTTCTGGCCAGGTACGCTGAGAGGACCCGCGGGGATCTGGGGAACCCCTCGGAGACACAGCCGCACCACACCACCGGGAGTGCCAGTGGCACGCGTCGTAGTCGACGTCATGCTCAAGCCGGAGATCCTCGACCCGCAGGGACAGGCTGTGCAGCGCGCACTGCCCCGTCTCGGCTTCGAAGGAATCGCGGACGTACGTCAGGGAAAGCGTTTCGAGCTCGAGGTCGAGGGGCCGGTCGACGATGCCGCCCTCGCCCGTATCCACGAGATGGCCGAGACCTTTCTCGCCAACACCGTCATCGAGGACTTCACCGTCAAGATCGAGGCGGACGAGAAGGCCGAGGGGCCGAAGTGACTGCTCGTATCGGAGTCGTCACTTTCCCCGGCACGCTCGATGACCGGGACAGCCTGCGGGCCGTCCGGATCGCGGGCGCCGAACCCGTTTCGCTCTGGCACCGTGACAAGGACCTCCACCAGGTCGACGCGGTCATCCTGGCGGGTGGATTCAGTTACGGCGACTATCTGCGGGCGGGCGCCATCTCGCGCTTCTCGCCGGTGATGGAGACCGTCATCGAGCAGGCGAAGGCCGGTATGCCGGTCCTCGGTATCTGCAACGGCTTCCAGATCCTGACCGAGGCGCACCTGCTGCCCGGCGCGATGCTGCGCAACAACCACCTCCACTTCATCTGCCGCGACCAGAAGCTGCGGGTGGAGAACGCGGAGACCGCCTGGACCTCGGACTACAGCGCCGGCCAGGAGATCTCCGTACCCCTGAAGAACGTGGACGGCCGGTACACCGCCGACGAGCACACGCTCGACGAGCTGGAGGCCGAGGGCCGCGTCGCGTTCCGCTACGCCGACCTGAACCCGAACGGTTCGCTGCGCGACATCGCCGGCATCACCAACGCCGCGGGCAATGTCGTCGGTCTGATGCCGCACCCTGAGCACGCCGTGGAGCCGCTGATCGGCACCGGCGGCACCGACGGCCTCGGTTTCTTCACCTCGATCATCAAGAAGCTGGTCAACGCATGAGCCTGGACACGGTCAAGCACGCGGCCGAAACCCCGGACGCCGAGCAGCCCTGGAAGGAGCTCGGGCTCAAGGAGGACGAGTACGCCCGGATCCGCGAGATCCTGGGCCGCCGTCCCACCGGCGCCGAGCTCGCCATGTACTCCGTGATGTGGTCCGAGCACTGCTCCTACAAGAGCAGCAAGGTCCACCTCAAGCAGTTCGGCGAGAAGGTCCCCGAGAACGACGCGATGCTCGTCGGCATCGGCGAGAACGCCGGTGTGGTCGACGTCGGCCAGGGCTACGCGGTCACCTTCAAGGTGGAGTCGCACAACCACCCCTCGTACATCGAGCCCTACCAGGGCGCGGCCACCGGCGTCGGCGGCATCGTCCGCGACATCCTCGCCATGGGTGCCCGTCCGATCGCGGTCGTCGACCCGCTGCGCTTCGGTGCGGCCGACCACCCCGACACCCGCCGGGTCCTGCCGGGCATCGTCGCGGGCATCGGCGGCTACGGGAACTGCCTCGGCCTGCCGAACATCGGCGGCGAGGTCGTCTTCGACGCCTGCTACCAGGGCAACCCGCTCGTCAACGCCGGCTGCATCGGCGTGATGAAGCACGAGGACATCCACCTGGCCCAGGCCTCCGGCCCCGGCAACAAGGTGATCCTGTACGGCGCCCGCACCGGCGGCGACGGCATCGGCGGCGTCTCCGTGCTGGCCTCGGAGACCTTCGACGACACCAAGCCCACCAAGCGCCCCGCGGTCCAGGTCGGCGACCCGTTCCAGGAGAAGCTCCTCATCGAGTGCACCCTGGAGATCTTCAAGGAGAAGCTCGTCGCGGGCATCCAGGACCTCGGCGGCGCCGGGCTCTCCTGCGCCACGAGCGAGCTGGCCTCCGCGGGCTCCGGCGGTATGCGCGTCGAGCTGGACACCGTGCCGCTGCGCGACTCCTCCCTCTCGCCCGAGGAAATCCTCATGAGCGAGTCGCAGGAGCGCATGTGCGCGATCGTCGAGCCGCAGCACGTGGACCGCTTCATGGAGATCTGCGAGAAGTGGGACGTCATCGCCACCGTCATCGGTGAGGTGACCGAGGGCTCGCAGCTGGAGATCTTCTGGCACGGTGAGCAGATCGTGGACGTGCCGCCGCGGTCCGTGGCCCACGAGGGCCCGACGTACCACCGCCCGTTCGCCCGCCCTTCCTGGCAGGACGCGCTGCAGGCGGACGACGCGGGCAAGCTGGCCCGTCCGGGAGACGGCGCGGAGCTGCGCGAGCAGGTCCTCAAGCTCGTCGGCTCCCCGAACCAGGCCTCCAAGTCCTGGATCACCGACCAGTACGACCGCTTCGTGCAGGGCAACACCGTGCTCGCGATGCCCGAGGACGCCGGCATGGTCCGGATCGACGAGGAGTCGAACCTGGGCGTGGCCATGGCGACCGACGGCAACGGCCGGTACGCGAAGCTCGACCCCTACACGGGCGCACAGCTCGCGCTGGCGGAGTCGTACCGCAACGTCGCCGCGTCCGGTGCCAAGCCGCTCGCCATCTCGGACTGCCTGAACTTCGGCTCCCCCGAGGACCCGGACGTCATGTGGCAGTTCGCCGAGGCCACCCGTGGTCTCGCGGACGGCTGCCTGGAGCTCGGCACCCCGGTCACCGGCGGCAACGTGTCGCTGTACAACCAGACCGGTGAGACGGCGATCCACCCGACGCCGGTCGTGGCCGTGCTCGGTGTGATCGACGATGTCACCCGGCGCACGCCGGTCGCCTTCGCCGAAGAGGGCCAGCTGCTCTATCTGCTGGGCGACACGACCGAGGAGTTCGGCGGCTCGGCCTGGTCCGAGGTCATCCACCAGCACCTCGGCGGCATGCCGCCCAAGGTCGACCTGGGCCGCGAGAAGCTGCTCGGCGAGATCCTGATCTCGGCCTCCCGCGACGGCATGATCGACGCGGCGCACGACCTCTCCGACGGCGGTCTGATCCAGGCGGTCACCGAGTCCTGCCTGCGAGGCGGGAAGGGTGCCCGGCTGGTCGTGCCCGACGGTCTGGACGCGTTCACCTTCCTGTTCTCGGAGTCGGCGGGACGCGCGATCGTCTCGATTCCGCGCAGCGAGGAGCTCCGCTTCAACGACATGTGCGGTGCGCGGGGTCTGCCCGTGGCCCGGATCGGTGTCGTGGACGGCGACGAGATCGAGATCCAGGGCGAGTTCAGCATTCCGCTGAGTGAGCTGCGTACGGCGCACGAGGGGACCCTGGAGGGTCTGTTCGCCTGAGTTCCGCCTGTAACGAAGCCCCCGTCCGGGTCGACCGGACGGGGGCTTCGGTGTTCCCGCCCAAGACCTGTTGATGATTATTACGTAATTACGTAAGGTGTGTGTTGTGGAGCTCGAGGAGCGTGTCGCCGAACTGGAGCGCCGACTGGCCGTGCTGGAGCGGGCGGCGGACGGCGAAGGGTCGCCGAGCCTGGGCGACGGCGACTTCTGGGCACTGGCCGGGCTGAAGGACCAGCTCGGCCGGCTCGGGGACGCCGCCGCCGACGGCGGGGTGCTGTTCACGGGCGCGGTACGGCTGCCGGCCGGTGAGCGGTACGAGTGGCAGTACGGCGCGCTCACCGCAGGGCTCCTGGGTTCGGACGAGGACCGTCCCGACTGGGCGGAAGCCGCCGAACCGCTGGCCGCGCTCGGCCATCCGGTACGGCTGCGGCTGCTCCGGGAGATCCTCGGCGGCCGGCGCACAGCCGCCGAGCTGGCCGAGCTGGACGAGACAGGCACGACCGGTCAGATCTACCACCACCTGCGCCTGCTGACCGGCGCGGGCTGGCTGCACACGACGGGACGCGGGCGCTACGAGGTACCGGCGGCCCGGGTGGTGCCGCTGCTGGTGGTGCTCACGGCCGCCCGGCCCTGACCGGCACCCGCACCACACCTGATGAGGGGAAGCGTCATGCCCGTTCGCAAAGCCGTCATGATCCTCTACCGCTGCTGCTGGATCGTCTTCGTCGCCCTGGTGCTCGTGAGCGTCCTCGCGGATCCGCTCGTCCCCTACGGGCTGACGTTCGTGCCCGCGGGCATCGCGATCGTCATCGGTCTCACCGTGGGCCGCCGCAGCCGTACGGACCTGGCGAAGGCGGGGCCGCCGGTGGAGGTCGGTCCGCCGGTGACCGGCCGCTGGACCGCGCTCAACAGTCCGGCGGACAAGGTGCCCAGCCACGGCACGCACGGCTACGGACAGACGTACGCGATCGACATCGTCGCCGAACCGGAGGGTGACGGCGTCCCCGTACGCCCGCCGTTCAGGTGGCTGTGGCCCGTCGTCCGCCGCAATCAGGACTTCCCCGCGTTCGGCGCCCCGGTCATCGCGGTGGCCGACGGCACCGTCGTGCACGCGAGCGACGGGCAGCGCGACCACCTCAGCCGCAACTCCGGCCCGGCGCTCGCCTATCTGATGCTGGTCGAGGCGTCCGTCCGCGACATGGCCGGCGCGGGCAGGATCGTCGGCAACCACATCGTGCTCGACGTCGGCGACGGTACGTTCGCCGTGTACGCCCATCTGCGGCGCGGCTCGCTCCGGGTGAGGGCGGGAGACACCGTACGGGAGGGACAGCAGCTCGCCCGGTGCGGGAATTCGGGCAACTCCACAGAACCGCATGTGCACTTCCAGCTGATGGACCACCCGGACCTCGATGTGGGCCGCGGAGTTCCCTTCACCTGGCGGGGCCTCGGCATCCCGGCGAACGGCGAGGCGTTCGTCGCCGACGAGGCTGTCAGCAGCGGCTGATAGCTTGGCGATCGTTACACGTTGTGATGTACGGGGGGACGACGGTGGACGATCGAGGAAGTGCGCAACAGGGCGGTGCCGCAAGGGAATGGCCCGACCGCGGGCCCTGGGGCAACAGCTTCAACAAGCTGCTGTGCGTGCTCGCCGTCGCCGGTATCGGACTCAGTGTCTGGGCCTTCGCCCTGGAGTTGATCGATCTCCGCGACCGGTCCGAGAGCCGTGAACACATCACCGAGGCGTGCGGCGGCCTCATCGATCCCGACCCCGTCCTCGGGCTCAACGGCGGCGGTGTCAACCGGGTCGAGCTCTCCGACGAACACGAAGCCGACACCGACGAGCGGTCCAGCGGCTGTCTCGTCTACCGGGTCGGCGATCCGGGGACGACGTACGGGCACTTCTCGCTGGCCCTCGTCCGGCACGCGGCGGACCCGGACGCCGAGGAGGCCGAGGAGGCCGAGACCGAGATCGACAGAGAGTCCGACCGGCCCTTCCGCTCCCCGTACACGGCCGACGAGCCGGCTGTCGTGGTGCGCCACGCGCTCCCACACCCGCTCGGGGACGGGCGCCTGGGCGAGTACGACGAATACAAGGTGACGGCCCGGGCGTTGTGCGAGAAGGGGGGCGCGGTCTCCTCCACAGAGGCGACCGCCGTCGCCCGGTACGACGAGCCCGTCACGTCCGAGGACCGCCGCACGCTCGCCGGCCTGGCGCGTCAGGCGGCCGACAGGGCTGCCGGGCGGACGGGGTGCAAGGCGGAACTCCCCGGGCTTCCCGCCGCCCTGGCCGAGCCGAAGCTGGCGCTCGGCGCCCCGGCGAGCACGGGTGGCACCTGCGCCTGGTACCGGAGCTTCCTGACCACGGAGGGCCGGGGGAAGCTCCCGGACCGGGCGCTGGCCGCTCCGGCGGGCAGGGCGAGCGCCCACGACGCCTGTGTGCTGGCGGTGGGGGAGAAGGAGACCCGCAGGATCTACCCCGGTTACGCGAAGACCGCGGACCACCCGCAGAGGCTGAAGGACGTGCTGAAGTACTCCCCCTGGTGGGTGAAGACCGAGACGTACGTCGGCGACGGGACGCGAGGGCTTCTGAGCAACGAGACCCTCGGGCCGGCCGAGCTTGCCCCGGGCACCGCGGGCACGGACTCCAGCGGCATCTGGTGGGCGTCCTCCGTCTGTGGAGGCCGGCCCGCCGTGCACGTCATGTGGCTGGCCTATCCGTACGACCGCATAGTCGCCGACCGGCTCGAAGCACTGTTCCGGGCATATGTCGACGACGCGACCGGACGCCGCGGCTGCACCGGCGTCACCTTCCCGGAGAAGGCGGACTTCGCCCGGAGCTGAGGGAGGGGCAACCAGCGGCCGCTGTCCCAGGCGCCGGTTAGTCTCGCTCGCATGCCACCGGCCAAGAAGCGCATGCGCGCGTACGACTACTCCAGGACCCTGACCGCGGTCCTGGCCCAGTTCGGCCACGTGCGGGAAGCCGTTCGCGGTCTCGCGCCCGAACAGCTCGCCCTGCCGGCCCGGTTGGGCGAGTGGACCGTACGGGACCTGGCCGCGCACATGACGATGGCGCTCGGGCGGATCAGCGACAGCCTCGAGCTGCCCGCACCCGTCGGCGGACCGAAGCCCGGACTCACCCTGCTGGAGTGGCCGCTCTCCACGGCCGGGCGTGCCGGGGCGATCGCCGACGCCACCCGGGCACTGGCCGAGCAGTGGCCCGACCTCGACGCGCTGTACGAAGTGACCGCCACCAGGTTCGGGGAGCTGGTGCCCGCCGCAGCGCCCGACCGGCTGGTGACGACCCGGGCGGGCGCCATGCGGCTGGGCGACTTCCTGGTCACCCGTACCGTCGAGCTCGTCGTGCACACGGACGACCTCCACCGGGCGACCGGCCTCGACATCCCGTACGACCGTCAGGCGCTCGCCGCGTGCACGCGTCTGCTCGCCGACGCCCTCGCCGACAAGGCGCCCGGAGGGTCCGTCGAGGTGCGCGTCCCGCCGTTCGCGGTCGTCCAGTGCATCGGTGGCCCCAAGCACACCCGCGGTACCCCGCCCAATGTCGTGGAGACGGATCCGCTCACCTGGATCCGGCTCGCCACCGGCCGTACCCAGTGGGCGCGGGCGCTCGACGATGCGCAGGTCGGCGCCAGTGGTGAGCGGGCCGATCTGGCCCATCTGCTCCCGCTGATGGGCTGAGGGGAACCGGATCGGCTACTCGATCCGTCCCATGACCATGCACAAACAACGTATGGCTGTCAGCGTCCTGGCCCTCCTCACCCTTGCCGCCTGCGGTACGGAGTCGGGCTCCGGAGCAGGATCCGGAGACGGCAGCGGAACCGTACGGACCGAACTGCCCGTCACCGGGGTCCACTGGAGCGTGTCCTCCCTCACCGTCGGCGGGAAGAAGACCGCTGCTCCGGCGGGTGCCCACGTCGAGATCGACACCCAGGGCAGGGCGAGCGGAAATCTGGGCTGCAACCGTTTCACCGCAGGCGTCCGCATCGACGGAGACACGGTCACCGTCGGGCCGGGCACCACCACCGAGATGGGCTGCGAGAAGGATCTCCAGCAGTTCGAGAAAGCGATGGGCCGCACCTTCAGCGGCAAGCTCGAGGCAGCCGTCGCGGGCCGGGGCGCCGACCGGACCCTGACCCTGACCACGGCCGAGGGCGACTCCATCGCCCTCACCGCCCGGCCCCCTGCCCCGCTCACCGGCACCGCCTGGAAGGTCACCGGGCTGGTCTCCGGGACCACCGCCACCTCCCTGCCCGCCGGTACGGAGGGCAGGGCACACCTCACCTTCGGCAAGGACGGCTCCGTGGAAGGCAGCCTCGGCTGCAACTCCTTCCACGGCACGGCGAAGGTCGCCGGCTCCACGATCACCTTCGGCCCGCTCGCCTCGACGCGGAAGATGTGCCCGGGGCCCGAGATGGAGCTGGAGCGCACGCTGCTCGGCGTCCTCAAGGGGAGGACGACGTACACGATCGGACACCGCTCCCTGTCCCTCACCGCGGAGAACGGCAAGGGACTCGGCGCGTCGGCCCCGGCGGCCAAGGGCTGATCCCCTCGCGGAACGCGGGATCAGGAACCCGTCGGATACGGGAGCAGACCGGCGTTGGTCCTCTCCCACGACGCCCGCAGCTCGGCCAGCAGTTCCGGCTCGGCCGCCGCCCGGTTCGCCTGTTCCCGCTGGTCGTCGGCCAGCTTGAACAACTGGTCGGTGCCGGCCTTCCCCCGGTAGTACTTCCAGTCACCGCGGCGCAGCGCCCGCTCCCCCCGCACCCGCCAGAACAGGTCGCGCTCCTCGGGCTCCTCGTCGCGCAGCAGGTATCCGGCGAGGCTGATGCCGTCCAGCGGATAGGCGGGGTCAGGCCGTGCGCCGCCGAGCTCCAGGAGCGTCGCGGTCCAGTCGGGCGAGAACACCGGCAGGTCGCTGACCTGGTGACCGTCGATGCGGGCGGGCCAGCGCAGCACCGCGGGGACGCGGATGCCGCCCTCCTGGAGCGAGCTCTTGTTGCCGGACAGCGGCCAGTTGTAGGAGAAGCGCTCGCCGCCGTTGTCACTGGCGAAGAAGACCAGGGTGTCCTCCTCCTGACCGGACCGCTTCAGGGCCTTCAGCACCTCGCCGACGGAGCGGTCCAGGTCCTCGACCATCTCGGTGTACTTCTGGACCGAGCCGCCGTCGGCGTTCCACAGTGCGCTTCCGTCGCCCGCCTTGATGCGCCGGACGATCTCGGCGCTCTCCTCGGTGTCGCCGTCCGCGATCCACGGCCAGTGCGGAGTGGTGAAGTTCAGGTTGAGCAGCCAGGGGGCGTCGTGGTCCCGCTGGACGTACTCGCTCGCGCGCTCCGTCAGGATCCGGGTGTAGTAGCGCAGGTCCTTGTACTCGGCATCGCCCTCGTACAGGTCGTACTCACCGCCGAGCCCGAGCTTGGAGTAGTACTCGAGCGCCCCGCCGAAATTGCCGAAGAACTCGTCCCAGCCGGACCTGGTCGGGCTGTAGTCGGGCAGGTAGCCGCAGTGCCACTTGCCGATCAGCGCGGTGGAGTAGCCGGCGCCGCGCAGCAGCGAGGCGAGCGTCGGGTGTGTCGGTTCGAGGCCCACCGACCTGTCCGCGATGGGCTCGGCGAGTCCGCCCTGCGTACGGCCCGGGTAGCGCCCGGTGTAGAGGCTGAACCGGGTGGGGGAGCAGGTGGCGGACCCCGCGTACGCGTCGGTGAACCGGACGCCCTGGCGGCCGAGCCTGTCCAGGTTGGGGGTCCGGATGTGCGGTGCCCCGTACGAGGAGAGGTCCGCCCAGCCGAGGTCGTCCCCGAGGATGAACAGGATGTTGGGACGCCGGGAGTGCTTGCCGCGGGCGGCACGGAACGGCTGCTCCCGCGTCGCGTCGTCGGAAGCCGGTCCGGAGACCGCCGCGGCCGGCGTCGCGGCCTGCACCCCGACGGCTGCGGTGGCGGCGGTCGCGCCCACCGCGGTGGTGAAGGCGCGTCGGCTCAGCGGTGAGTCGGATCGCCGAGGGGAACTGGTATTCGAATCGCGAGGGGGCATGAGGTCTCCAGGGCGGGCCCCGGGCGCCGGTCGGAAGAGGGCGCACGAGGTGGATGAACGCGACGGGGGGCGCGTCAGGGGCGGGGGCGTGCGGGAACGCACCCGGCCATGAGCGGGCAGAGGGGGAGAAGCAGGAGAAGAAGCGGGCTCGGCTCATGCGTCCAGGAAGTCCGGGACGGGAAGTCCGGGACGGGAGCTCCGGGACGGGAAGTCCGGGACGGGGGCCCGAGGCCCGGGAGCGCGAAAAGCTCAGGCGCAGCGACAGATGGCGCTCGCTACACGTCCCAGATCGACGTGGCGGCGCTCTACAAGCGGGACCGAAAGATCACCGGAGGGCTGCATGGGGCAGGAGCCTGCCAACGAGCCATGAGCCTGTCAACGCCGGTCTCGCACTGCGGACAGGGACGGCCCGGCGGTCACCTTGACCTCCGAAGGCGACCTCGGCAGTCGCACGGACTTCCCGTGTGACCCCCGGCCGTCGCCCGTGTTCGGCGGGTGGACCCCCGGAAGCCGCCTCGGCCGTCGCCCGGACGACTCCCGGGTCCTCGGATCACCCGGCGGGCCCCTCGACCGCGCCCCCGAGTGTGAGGCTCGCCACGAAACGAGTGTGCGGCCGAAGTCCGTCCGGCGCCTCGGCCCGGCTCACCGAGTGCCACGAGGGGCCGCTCGACGCCCACTCGACGGCCGCCCCCAACCGACCGGTAACCAGCCGCTCATCCGGGCGCCGACTGCCCCCCGCCCGCGGAAGAGCACTTGGGCGAACCGGTCGTGATCACTCCGAGTGATCACTTGGTGTCACCCGGAACGGCCCGCCGGGGCCCCTCCCGGCCACGTCCGCGGTGCTCCCGCAGGCCGTGCGCGGCACTTCCCCAATTCGGACCGGTGGTCGATCTCGCCTACACTCGGTGCCGTGCCTCGTGGTGATGGACGACTCAACCACGACCTGCTCCCCGGAGAGAAAGGCCCCCAGGACGCTTGCGGCGTCTTCGGTGTCTGGGCTCCGGGCGAAGAGGTCGCCAAGCTCACCTATTTCGGACTGTATGCCCTGCAGCACCGTGGACAGGAGTCCGCGGGCATCGCAGTGAGCAACGGGTCCCAGATCCTGGTCTTCAAGGACATGGGACTGGTCTCGCAGGTCTTCGACGAAACGTCTCTGGGTTCCCTCCAGGGCCATATCGCGGTCGGTCATGCCCGCTACTCCACCACCGGTGCCTCGGTGTGGGAGAACGCGCAGCCGACGTTCCGTGCCACCGCGCACGGCTCGATCGCCCTGGGTCACAACGGCAACCTGGTCAATACGGCCCAGCTCGCCGAGATGGTCGCCGACCTTCCCCGCAAGGACGGCCGTGCCACCCAGGTGGCAGCGACCAACGACACCGACCTGGTGACCGCGCTGCTCGCCGGCCAGACGGATGAGGACGGCAAGCCGCTCACCATCGAGGAGGCCGCCGCAAAGGTGCTCCCCGAGGTCAAGGGCGCCTTCTCGCTCGTCTTCATGGACGAGCACACCCTCTACGCCGCCCGTGACCCGCAGGGCATCCGCCCCCTGGTGCTCGGCCGGCTGGAGCGTGGCTGGGTGGTGGCCTCCGAGTCCGCCGCCCTCGACATCTGCGGTGCCAGCTTCGTTCGCGAGATCGAGCCGGGCGAGCTCGTCGCCATCGACGAGAACGGCCTGCGCACCTCCCGCTTCGCAGAAGCGAAGCCCAAGGGCTGCGTCTTCGAGTACGTGTACCTGGCCCGCCCCGACACGGATATCGCCGGGCGCAACGTCTACCTGTCCCGGGTCGAGATGGGCCGCAGGCTGGCGGCAGAGGCTCCCGTCGAGGCCGATCTGGTCATAGCGACGCCGGAGTCGGGCACTCCCGCGGCCATCGGCTACGCCGAGGCGAGCGGAATCCCGTTCGGTGCCGGACTGGTCAAGAACGCCTACGTCGGCCGGACCTTCATCCAGCCGTCCCAGACCATTCGCCAGCTGGGTATCCGTCTCAAGCTGAATCCGCTCAAGGAAGTCATCAAGGGCAAGCGCCTGGTGGTCGTCGACGACTCGATCGTCCGCGGCAACACCCAGCGCGCTCTGGTCCGGATGCTCCGCGAGGCGGGCGCCGCCGAGATCCACATCCGGATCTCCTCCCCGCCCGTGAAGTGGCCCTGCTTCTTCGGCATCGACTTCGCGACCCGCGCCGAGCTGATCGCCAACGGCATGTCCGTCGACGAGATCGCCACCTCGATGGGTGCCGACTCGCTCTCGTACATCTCGCTCGACGCGATGATCGAGGCGACGACGATCGACAAGCCGAACCTGTGCCGCGCCTGCTTCGACGGTGAATACCCGATGGAGCTCCCGGACCCGGAGCTGCTCGGCAAGCAGCTGCTGGAGACCGAGCTGGCGGCCGGCCCCGCCGCGACCGCGGCGGCCGACGCGCTGCGTCGTCCGTGATCCGGACCGACCGGCTCCCTCCCCACCAGCCCCGTATTCCCACACGAAAGATCCCAGGCAATGTCTGAGACAACAGGTGCTTCCTACGCGGCGGCGGGCGTCGACATCGAAGCCGGTGACCGCGCCGTCGAGCTGATGAAGGAGTGGGTGAAGAAGACGAAGCGCCCCGAGGTCCTGGGGGGCATCGGCGGATTCGCCGGCCTCTTCGACGCCTCGGCACTCAAGCGCTACGAGCGCCCGCTGCTCGCCTCCGCCACCGACGGCGTGGGCACGAAGGTCGATCTGGCCCGGCAGATGGGCGTGTACGACACGATCGGCCACGACCTCGTCGGCATGGTCGTGGACGACCTGGTCGTCTGCGGTGCGGAACCGCTCTTCATGACCGACTACATCTGTGTCGGCAAGGTGCATCCCGAGCGTGTCGCGGCCATCGTGAAGGGCATCGCCGAAGGCTGCGTCCTGGCGGGCTGCGCGCTGATCGGCGGCGAGACCGCGGAGCACCCGGGTCTGCTCGGCCCCGACGACTTCGATGTCGCGGGCGCGGGCACGGGTGTGGTCGAGGCCGACCGCCTGCTGGGCCCGGACCGTATCCGTAAGGGTGACGCCGTGATCGCGATGGCGTCGTCGGGTCTTCACTCCAACGGGTACTCGCTCGTGCGCCACGTGGTCTTCGACCGGGCCGGCTGGGCCCTGGACCGGGAGATCGAGGAGTTCGGACGGACGCTCGGCGAGGAGCTCCTGGAGCCCACCAGGATCTACTCCCTGGACTGTCTGGCGTTGACCCGTACGACCGAGGTGCACGGCTTCAGCCACGTCACCGGCGGCGGCCTGGCCAACAACCTGGCCCGGGTCGTCCCGGACTCGCTGCACGCCACGGTCGACCGTTCGACGTGGACACCCGGCGCCGTCTTCGACGTGGTCGGCAAGGCCGGACAGGTCGAACAGCTGGAGCTCGAGAAGACGCTCAACATGGGTGTCGGCATGATCGCGATCGTTCCCGCCGACTCGGTCGACGCCGCGCTCACGACCCTGGCCGACCGGGGTGTCGACTCCTGGGTCGCGGGTGAGATCACCGACCGCGGTGCGCACTCCACGGGCGCCGAACTGACCGGCAGTTACGCGCGGTAGAACGCCACGAACGCCGGTCCGGCACACTCCGGACCGGCGTGAGGCGGAGCCGGCGCCATCCGTCCGTACCGGGACAGCACAGAACCCGGTCCGGGCAGGCCCGGACCGGGTTGATGTGTCAGCGCGAGGTCAAGCGCCGCGGCGCTGTGACGACGGACCGGACTGGTCGTCCTCGTCCGCGTCCTCTTCGTCGTTGTACTGATCCGCGTACTGTGCGTACGGGTCATCTTCCTCGTCGTCGTCCTCGAACGGCTCAGCGTTCGGTGGCTGACTCGAAGGTGATGCGCCCAGCTCATTGGCCAGACGCGACAGATCAGTCCCGCCGCTGCTGTACTTCAGCTGACGGGCGACCTTGGTCTGCTTGGCCTTTGCCCGGCCGCGCCCCATGGCTCGACCCCCTCGGTGACGGGGCTCGACGGCCCCAGAGTCTTGACACGCGTTCATGTTTCAGGACGGACTCTCGGCTGAGAGACCGCGCCCGTGGCTTTAACGGTACCTGCTTCCTCGGCCATACGGTACGCCGCCCGCATCACGTGCCTCGGTACAGGACCACCGAGGAGCCCGTCCTCGCTGGTCAACCGCGATTTTAACCTCTTACGGACGGCCGACCCGCCGACCGGCGTGAGCCTTGTCTCCCGTCCGGCGTACCGGCCGGGCACCGAGCCGCCACCGGCCCGACACCGGCACTGCACACTCCGGTGACGGGCCGATGGCCGCCGGGTGAATCGGGCGAAGCGTCAGCGGCGACGGGCCTCGGCCATGCGCTGCTCGGCGATCCTGTCGGCCGCGGCGGCCGGCGGAATCCCGTCTTCCTTCGCACGTGCGAATATGGCCAGCGTGGTGTCGAAGATCTTTGCAGCTTTCGCCTTGCACCGGTCGAAGTCGAAACCGTGGAGCTCATCGGCGACCTGGATCACGCCGCCGGCGTTCACCACGTAGTCGGGTGCGTACAGGATCGCGCGGTCGGCGAGGTCCTTCTCGACACCCGGGTGCGCGAGCTGGTTGTTGGCCGCGCCGCACACCACCTTGGCGGTGAGCACGGGCACGGTCTCGTCGTTCAGCGCTCCGCCGAGTGCGCACGGGGCGTAGATGTCGAGGCCCTCGGTACGGATCAGCGCGGCGGTGTCCGCGGCCACGGCGACCTCGGGGTGCAGATCGGTGATCCGGCGTACGGACTCCTCGCGTACATCCGTGATGACGACTTCGGCGCCGTCGCTGAGCAGGTGCTCGACCAGGTGGTGGCCCACCTTGCCGACGCCCGCGACGCCCACCTTGCGGCCGCGCAGCGTGGGGTCGCCCCACAGGTGCTGGGCGGAGGCGCGCATGCCCTGGAAGACGCCGAACGCGGTGAGGACGGAGGAGTCCCCGGCGCCGCCGTTCTCGGGGGAGCGGCCGGTGGTCCAGCGGCACTCCCGGGCGACGACGTCCATGTCGGCGACGTACGTGCCGACATCACAGGCGGTCACATAGCGCCCGCCGAGCGAGGCCACGAAACGGCCGTAGGCCAGGAGCAGTTCCTCGGACTTGACGGTGGCCGGGTCGCCGATGATGACGGCCTTGCCGCCACCGTGGTCCAGGCCGGCCATGGCGTTCTTGTACGACATGCCGCGCGACAGGTTCAGCGCATCCGCGACGGCCTCCTCCTCGGAGGCGTACGGATAGAAGCGGGTGCCGCCGAGGGCGGGACCCAGGGCGGTGGAGTGGAGGGCGATGACGGCCTTGAGGCCGCTGTCACGGTCCTGGCAGATCACGACTTGTTCGTGGCCTCCCTGATCCGAGTGGAACAGGGTGTGCAGGACGCCGTCGGTCAGATTGGTCACTGTGGTGACTCCCAAGTACGAAGCGGCGGAAGACCCTCCTGAAGGTGGGGAGGGCCCGGTCGGACCGGCACGGCCGGTCCGACTGGGCAAGAGCGTAAGTCCTCGGGACACGCAGATCTGTTCCAGTGCCGAGGATCACCCCCTGGCGGAGTACTGGCGTGACACGATTTGCTGCATGTCGGTGGTGTCTTCAGTGCTCGTCCCTTACACGTCCTACCTGCGGGTGTACGAGCCGCTCGCCGCCTTCCGGGAGCCCGAACGCAGTCACTGGGCGCGCTACGCGCAGCGTTCCGTCCTCCCCACGGCGCAGGACGAACTGCGTCGTTCGCTGGCGGACCTGGTGCCCACCCCGCCGGTGGGGGTGCCCGTGCACGAGAGCGGGGACGCCTTCGTGGCGGAGCTGGACGGGGCGGTCTGCGTCTGCCCGTGGCGGACCCGGATGCGGGGCTGGCTGGCGCTGGAGGAACTCGGGGGGTTGTTTCCGGCCACGGTGCTGGACGCGGTGCTGCCTCCGGTGGTGCGGGGGCAGGCGATCGCGGACTACGAGCGGTGGGCGGAGCGGAACCCGGACGCCCGTCCCTGGATCCGGACGACGGTGTGGCACGTCCCGGTGCGCTGGTTCGTCCTGTTCGACGACGAGGAGCGCGAGTACGTCGAGGCGGACGCCGACGGTACCCAGCCTCTGCTGCGCTACCGGACGCCGATGGTGCAGGCGCGGCGGCGCCTCGCGCGGGCGCTCAGGACGCTGCGCGAGACGGTCGACGAAGGGCCTCTGACCGAGGGCCTGGTGGATGTGGGCCGGTGGCTCGAGGAGTTCCATCCGCGCGCCCTGGTCGAACTGGACTACGGCGGCCTGGTGCACGCGCTGCCCCGGGAGCAGCTCGCCGCCGACCGGTCGGCGGCGGATGTGGCCGAGGGCATCGCGGCGCTGAAGGCCGGCGACAGCGACGCGGCGGGCGTCGCGTACGGGCGTCTCGCCGAGCGGTGGCGGGCTGTCCGTGACAGGCAGTCAGCCAACTGACGACTGCGAAAGTTGTGCGAAATCCCACGAAGCGTCGCATAGCGGTGTGAGCGGAAGGGAAGAGACATCTCGTGAGGTGTCCGGCATAGGCGGATGCCGAGGGCGCCGGACGGAGGTGAACGGGGATGCCCTGACGGGAACTGACGAGCCGTGAACCCGCGACCTGTGTGACGCGTGTGACACACGAGGCGGGAGGGCACTCCGCGGGGCCCAGGACCTACGTCCTGAACCGGGCCTTTGCCTCAAGGGTGACGGATAGCACTTACGGGGCCCTTGCGCCCTTCCCTACTCCTCATGCCAAAATAGGACAAGGAGTCCGGGGAGGACTCTGTTCGCCCAAGTATGGGCGGAATGCTTGGCATTGCATGCTCATGGGGGGTCTGACGACTTCTGATGACTCCTGATCGCCCTGTGACTGATCGTTACTGGGGCGTGACTGTCCGCTATGGCATGGTCCATCGGCTTCCGTCGCTGATGAACACCTGGGAGGGCAATTCCATCGGTTTGGCCGACGTGGCTGGACGGATGGTGTAGTTGTAGTGCCGAGGACAAGCCGTTCGTCCTATAACCGACTCGGCCCGCGTCCGCCATATCGGGCAACGCGGGTCAAGGTGCAGAATTTAGAGGAAAGAACCGAGATGGTTCGGTTCTCCCGAGGAGGCCGCTCATGACCGCTCGCACCCCTGATGCCGAGCCGCTGCTGACCCCGGCTGAGGTTGCCACGATGTTCCGCGTGGACCCGAAGACGGTCACCCGGTGGGCAAAGGCCGGCAAGCTCACGTCCATCCGCACGCTCGGTGGACATCGCCGGTATCGCGAGGCAGAGGTCCGCGCACTGCTTGCGGGTATTCCGCAGCAGCGCAGCGAGGCCTGATACACCCCTGCCGCCGCACCCATAACAGGGCTGCTCCGGGTCCCCCAACCCGCAGTGCCCACCTATAGCTCCACACGACGGACGCCTGCCCCAACGGGCGTCATACCTGCGCAATAAGGGTGCGTCGTTCGATCGCGCTGGACTCCGCCGGGTCCAGCGCGATCTTTTTGTGCTCTGCGGGCCCTCGTGACCTGCAGGGCGGCCCCGCCTGCGCGGTCTCCCCGTGCCCGGCCGCCCGTCGGCCTGTCGGCCCCCTGCCCGTCTCCTGTGTCCGTCTGCCCCCTGACGCCCCGTGGATGCCCGAACGGGCCGACGAGTCGGTTTCCGCGAGGGCCGGCGTACGACTGTGGGCGAGCCTGTTCGGGCCTGTTCGGGTGGGTCCCGGACGTCGTGGGACAGCTCGGACGGAACGGTCCGGGATGTGCCTCATGCGCAGTGCAATTGCACATATTAAATTCGCTAGTTGTAGGAAGGGAGTAAAGTGCCCACTTCTCAAAACTCGTTCGGTGACTCCCGTCACACCGGCCCTGTCTTGCCAATCGTGTGCCCGGGCAACTAAAGGCCTTTCGCCGCCCGGAGGCGGATGGCGGCGGCCGACGGTCAGGGCGGGACAGGTCCTTCGCCACCGCTTCCGTCGTCCTTCCCCCGCCCGACCCCCGCAGCACCCTCGCCGGGCGTCTGCGGGTCCGGGAGCGGGGGTGTCGGCACGGCGCCCCTTCCTGGGGCTCCGGTGGCGTTCTCGGACGCGTCGGTCGGCTCCGGGGCATTGCCGTTTCCCGGGTCCGGGTGCGGAGCCCGCGGGGCCGCCACGGGCTCCATGGCGAGCCGCAGCAGGCGATGGCAGATCGGGCAGTGACGGGTGATGTGCCGGTAGCCGGATGCGGCCGCCAGATGGGCGCGCAGCAGCGCGCGGGTCTCGTGCCGTGCCGCGGGCGCAGACATGCGTGCGACCTCCCGGTGGACCGGACCGCCCCGCACCGAGGGAAACAGGGGCAGTCTCTGTTCTACGGGGGTACCCGCGACAGATGCCGACGTCAAGACGCACGAAAGCCCGGATCCAGAGGATCCGGGCTTTCGTCACATGCGGTCCTGACGGGATTTGAACCCGCGGCCTCCACCTTGACAGGGTGGCGAGCACTCCAAACTGCTCCACAGGACCAGGTTTTCGCGGCCGCCTTGCGGCTGCCTGCGAAAACAGACTGTACAGGAGGTCGGACGGCCAGGTCGAACTCACCCGTGGTGGCGGCTCCGTTACGGCGCGGAAGCGGGTCGGTTCACGGTGCCGCAGCGTCGATCGCCTTCACGATCCGCTTGTCCGAGACGGGCTGTGCCGTGCCCAGGGCGTGCGCGAAATAGCTCACCCGCAGTTCCTCGATCATCCAGCGGATGTCCAGGACGTCCTGCGGCACGGGCCGTCCCTGCGGCAGCTGTTCGAGCAGCCAGGCGTACTCGTCCTGCATCTCGTGGACCTTCTCCATGCGCGTGGTGTCGCGCTGGACGTTCGTCGGCATCTGCTGCAGCCGGCGGTCCTCGGCGACGAGGTAGCGCATCAGGTCGGGGAGCCTGCGCAGCCCGGTCATGGTGACGAACCCGGGCGGTACGAGGCGGGCGAGGTGGTCCCGTACGTCCGTGACGTTGTTGATCAGGACCAGGCTGTTCGTGGCCTTCAGCCGGCGCTCGCAGGCCTGCCAGGCCGCGAGGATCTGCTGCACCTGCTTGATCGTGCGCACGGTCAGGTCCACGAGGTCCGCCCGCACCTTGTCGTACAGCTTCCGGAAGGACGCCTCGTCCCAGGCGGGGCCCCCGTGCGCGGCGATCAGCCGGTCGGCGGCAGCCGTCGCGCAGTCGTCGAAGAGCGCCTGGATCGAGCCGTGCGGATTGCGGGACAGGGCCAGCTTCTGCTGGTTGCTGAGCGTGTCCGAGGCGAACTTCGCCGGGTTCACCGGGATGTTCAGCAGGATCAGCCGCCGGGTGCCGCGCCACATCGCCTGCTGCTGCTCGGCCTCGGTGTCGAAGAGCCGTACGGCAACGGTCGCGCCCTGGTCGACCAGCGCCGGGTACGCCTTGACCGGCTGGCCGGCCCGCCGGGTCTCGAAGGTCCGGTTCAGGGTGCCGATGGTCCAGTCCGTGAGCCCCGAACGTTCGATGGACTCGCCGGAGGGCCCCGCGGTCGCCGCGGCGGCCTGGGAGAGGGCCTGGCGGGCCTTGGGGCGCAGCTGGACCCGCAGCGCCTCCAGGTCCTTGTCCTCCGCGACCTTGCGGCGCCGTTCGTCGACGATCCGGAAGGTGATCTTCAGGTGGTCCGGGACGCGGGACAGGTCGAAGTCGTCGGCCGTGACCGGGACGCCGACCATGCGCTGGAGCTCGCGGGCCAGGGTGAACGGCAGCGGCTCCTGAAGGGGTACGGCCCGGTCCAGGAACCTGTCCGCGTAGTTCGGCGCGGGGACGTAGTGCCGGCGGATCGGCTTGGGCAGCGAGCGGATCAGCTCGGTGACCACTTCCTCCCGCAGGCCCGGGATCTGCCAGTCGAAGCCCTCCGAAGTGACCTGGTTGAGCACGTGCAGGGGGATGTGGACGGTCACGCCGTCGGCGTCCGCGCCCGGTTCGAACTGGTACGTCACCCGGAACTTGAGCTTCCCCTGCCGCCAGGAGTCCGGGTAGTCGTCCTTGGTGACGGTCCCGGCCTTCTCGTTGATGAGCATCGAACGCTCGAAGTCCAGCGCGTCCGGCTCGTCGCGGCGCTTGTGCTTCCACCAGGAGTCGAAGTGGGCCCCCGAGACGATGTGCTCCGGGATCCGCTGATCGTAGAAATCGAAGAGCGTCTCGTCGTCCACGAGGATGTCGCGGCGCCGGGCGCGGTGCTCCAACTCCTCGACCTCGCCGAGCAGTTTGCGATTGTCATGGAAGAACTGGTGGTGCGTACGCCAGTCGCCCTCGACCAGGGCGTTCCGGATGAACAGATCGCGGGACGCCTCCTGGTCGATCCGGCCGAAATTGACCTTGCGCTGGGCGACGATCGGTACTCCGTACAGCGTGACCCGCTCGTACGCCATCACCGCCGCCTGGTCCTTCTCCCAGTGCGGCTCGCTGTAGGTGCGCTTCAGCAGGTGCTGGGCGAGGGGTTCGATCCACTCCGGCTCGACCTTCGCGTTGACCCGCGCCCAGAGCCGGGACGTCTCGACCAGCTCCGCCGACATCACGAAGCGCGGCTGCTTCTTGAACAGCGCGGACCCGGGGAAGATCGCGAACTTGGCGCTGCGGGCACCGAGGTACTCGTTCTTCTCGGTGTCCTTCAGCCCGATGTGCGACAGCAGGCCGGCCAGCAGCGAGGTGTGCACCGACTGCTCCGGCGCGTCCTCCTCGTTGATCTGGACGCCCATCTGCTTGGCGACCGTACGCAGCTGCGCGTAGATGTCCTGCCACTCACGGATGCGCAGGAAGTTCAGGTACTCCTGCTTGCACATCCGGCGGAAGCTGGAGGAGCCCCGCTCCTTCTGCTGCTCCCGGACGTAGCGCCACAGATTCAGGAACGCCAGGAAGTCGGACGTCTCGTCCTTGAAGCGGGCGTGCTGCTGGTCCGCCTGCGTCTGCTTCTCCGAGGGCCGTTCGCGCGGGTCCTGGATGGAGAGCGCCGCGGCGATCACCATGACCTCGCGGGCACAGCCGTTCGTGTCGGCCTCGATGACCATGCGTGCCAGTCGCGGGTCCACCGGCAGCTGGGAGAGCTTGCGCCCCAGCGGGGTGAGCCGCTTCTTCGGATCCTTCTCCTCCGGATCCAGCGCACCCAGCTCCTGGAGCAGCTGGATGCCGTCGCGGATGTTGCGGTGGTCCGGCGGGTCGATGAAGGGGAACTTCTCGATGTCGCCCAGGCCGGCCGCGGTCATCTGGAGGATGACGGAGGCGAGGTTGGTGCGCAGGATCTCGGGGTCGGTGAACTCCGGACGGGTCAGGAAGTCGTCCTCGGAGTACAGCCGGATGCAGATGCCGTCCGACGTACGGCCGCAACGGCCCTTGCGCTGATTGGCGCTGGCCTGCGAGACCCGCTCGATCGGCAGGCGCTGGACCTTGGTCCGGTGGCTGTAGCGGGAGATCCGGGCGTTGCCCGGGTCGATCACGTACTTGATGCCGGGAACGGTCAGCGACGTCTCCGCCACGTTCGTTGCCAGAACGATCCTGCGGCCCGTGTGGCGCTGGAACACGCGGTGCTGCTCGGCGTGCGACAGGCGGGCGTACAGGGGGAGTACCTCGGTCTGTCCGAGATTCCTCTTGTTCAGCGCGTCCGCGGTGTCACGGATCTCCCGCTCGCCGGAGAGGAAGACCAGGACGTCGCCGGGTGCCTCCGAACGGAGCTCGTCGACGGCGTCGCAGATCGCGGTGATCTGGTCGCGGTCGGAATCCGCTGAGTCTTCGGCGTCCCCCTCCATCAGTGGCCGGTACCGCACCTCGACCGGGTACGTACGCCCGCTGACCTCCACGATCGGCGCCGCGCCGAAGTGCTTGGCGAAGCGCTCCGGGTCGATGGTCGCCGAGGTGATGACGACCTTCAGATCGGGGCGCTTGGGCAGCAGCCGGGCCAGATAGCCCAGCAGGAAGTCGATGTTCAGCGACCGCTCGTGGGCCTCGTCGATGATGATCGTGTCGTACGCGAGGAGCTCGCGGTCCGTCTGGATCTCGGCCAGCAGGATGCCGTCCGTCATCAGCTTCACGAAGGTGGCGTCCGGATTCACCTGGTCGGTGAAGCGCACCTTCCAGCCGACGGCCTCGCCGAGCGGGGTCTTCAGCTCGTCGGCGATCCGCTCGGCGACCGTGCGGGCGGCGATCCGGCGGGGCTGGGTGTGCCCGATCATGCCCCGGACGCCGCGCCCCAGTTCCATACAGATCTTGGGGATCTGCGTGGTCTTGCCGGAGCCGGTCTCACCCGCGACGATCACGACCTGGTGGTCGCGTATCGCCTCCAGGATCTCGTCCTTCTTCTGGCTGACCGGGAGCTGTTCCGGGTACGACAGGACCGGCATCCGGGCGGCGCGTCCTGCGAGCCGCCCGGCTGCTTTTCCGGCCTCGGCCGCGATCTCGTCCAGCACGGACTGTCGGTCCTCGGGCTTACGGATGCGGCGGGCACCCTCGAGACGACGGCCGAGCCGGTGCGCGTCGCGGAGCGAGAGCTGCCCGAGCTGGGACTGGAGATCGGCAAAGGAAGTAGACATACGGATCCCAGGATCTCACCCGGGCGCGAAGAGTGGCGAACGCATTTCCCGCGAACGCGTCCCAGGGGCTCCGAGCGGCGTGCTCCACGTGCCGGACTCCGTGTGCGGGACACCCACCGGATCCCGGCACGCCGGTCGACGAGCGCGCACCGCGCCGGTGACCGAGAGGGCGCGCCGGATCACAGCACGTACCATTTCGGGCAACTGATCATCCGTACCTCGCCCAAGGCGGTCCCATGTCCCGTGCGCGGTGGCGCTGCCTGACGGCGGTGCTCGCGGTCGTACTGGGGCTGCTCTGCGCACCCGCGGCGGCAGCCGGCACGGGCACCGGCAGCGTCCCGGCCGTCACCGCCGCCGGGAACACGGGCATACCGGGCTGCGACCGGAACAGTGACCACGACGGCACCGGCCCCGTCCTCCCCGCCCGGACCCGCGCCCCGCACGACCAGGCGCCCGGCCCCGCCGCAGTGGGCCTGCCCGCCGTCACCGACCGGGCCCGGGTCCCGCTGCCGGTACGGCTCGCCCCACGCGGTCCGGGTCCCGCCACACCCACACCCGTCGAGCTCTCCGTGCTGAGGGTGTAGGCGGACCCGCCTCTCCTTCTGTCCTCTCCCGCAGAACCCCCACGCACCAGCACGGAGTGCCGCATGCCCACGCCCGCCCGCCCGACATCCAAGAAGCCGCTCGCCTTCGGCGCCGCCGTCGTCCTCGCCGCAGGCCTGCTCGGCTTCGTCTCCTACCGGGCCACCGCCCCCGACGGCACCGCCTCCGGCACCACCGCAGTCAGCTCGACCTCGGAACCGGACGCCGACATGTACGCGGAGCTGGCGGAACTCGCCCGGCGCGACGCGGGCGACAAGCTGGCCCAGGGCCGCACCGACGCCCCCGTCGTCCTCATCGAGTACGCCGACTTCAAGTGCGGCTACTGCGGAAAGTTCGCCCGGGACACCGAACCCGCACTGATCAAGAAGTACGTCGACGACGGCACCCTGCGCATCGAGTGGCGCAACTTCCCGATCTTCGGCAAGGAGTCGGAGGCCGCCGCGCGCGCCTCCTGGGCGGCCGGACAGCAGGGCCGCTTCTGGGCCTTCCACCGGGCCGCGTACGCCGAGGGCGCCAAGGAGAAGGGCTTCGGCAAGGACCGGCTCAGGGCCCTCGCCCTGGAGGCCGGCGTCAAGGACCTCGACCGCTTCGTACGCGACACCGACAGCAAGGCCGCCGCGGACGCGGTCGGCAAGGACCAGGAACAGGCGTACGGAATCGGCGCCACGTCCACCCCGTCGTTCCTCATCAACGGCCGCCCCGTGGCCGGAGCGCAGCCGATGGCCGTCTTCACCCAGGCCATCGAAGCGGCTGCCGCCGAGGCCGCCAACGTGGGCAGCGCCGGGGACCCCGCGAAGTGACCCCGGACGTCGGATACTTCGCGGCCCTCCTCGGCGGGCTGCTCGCCCTCGTCAGCCCGTGCAGCGCCCTGCTGCTCCCGGCCTTCTTCGCCTACTCCCTCGACTCCGCCTCACGGCTCCTGGCGCGCACCGGCATCTTCTACGCCGGCCTCGCCACCACCCTGGTACCGCTCGGCGCAGCGGGCTCGTACGCAGGACGGCTCTTCTACGGGCACCGCGACGCCCTGGTCCTCGGCGCGGGCTGGCTGATCATCGGACTCGGCCTCGCCCAGATCGTGGGCCTGGGCTTCGCCTCCCGCCGGATCGCCGCCCTCAGCGGCCGGATCCGCCCCACGACCGCGCTCTCCGTCTATGCCCTCGGCGCGGTCTACGGGCTGGCCGGCTTCTGCGCGGGCCCGATCCTGGGCAGTGTCCTCACGGTGGCGGCCGTCAGCGGCAGCCCCGTGTACGGCGGACTGCTGCTCGCCGTCTACGCGCTGGGCATGGCCGTTCCGCTGTTCGTGCTCGCGTTGCTCTGGGAGCGCTTCGACCTCGGCCGCCGGGCCTGGCTGCGCGGCCGGACCCTGCGGGCGGGCCGCTTCGAACTGCACAGCACGTCCCTGCTCTCCGGCCTGTTCTTCATCGGGCTCGGGGTGCTCTTCCTCGTCTACGACGGGACGACCGCGCTGCCCGGGCTGCTGGACGTCGACGCCTCGTTCGCCGTCGAGCAGTGGGCCCGGAACATCGGCCGACGGGTGCCCGACGCAGTGGCGTTGGGAGCCGTGACGTCCGTGGTGCTGCTGGTCCTCGGAGCGCAGGCGTGGCGGCGGCGCAACGGACGGAAGGAAGAGGAAGCGGCCTAGCCGGGGCCTCTCGTTCGGATCTTGTCGGGCCGGCCTGATCCGAACGAAAGACCCCAGGGCCCGACAACGGCGAAGGCCCCGTCCATCGGACGGGGCCTTCGGGTGGTGGCTGGGGCCGGGATCGAACCGGCGACCTATCGCTTTTCAGGCGATCGCTCGTACCAACTGAGCTACCCAGCCACGCAGCTCATACCGGCTGCAGCGGTCCTGACGGGATTTGAACCCGCGGCCTCCACCTTGACAGGGTGGCGAGCACTCCAAACTGCTCCACAGGACCAAGCAATGTGCGAGACGAGTCTCGCACACAGTAAAGCGTGCCCCCAACGGGATTCGAACCCGTGCTACCGCCTTGAAAGGGCGGCGTCCTGGGCCACTAGACGATGAGGGCTAAGGGCCCACCTGCGCGCTTTCCAGCGCGTCGGGGACGTGAGAAGCATATGGGATGCGGGGAGGTATCGCCAAAACGGTTTACGGAGAGGCGTCGGAGACCGTCGGGGAGGGCGAGGGACTGGCCAGGTTCTCCTCCGGGAGATGGCGGCTGACCTCGGCCGTCGTCAGTCCCAGGCCGCCCAGGGTGATCTCGTCCCAGGCCTGCAGGTGCCGGGTGGCGCGGTCCAGGTAGAGCACCGAGGCGCGTACCTTCTCCGGCTTCTCGTTCTGCACGGCGCGCAGTCCGCCGCCGCCCGTGGATCCCTCGACCTTCAGCCGCGTGCCGAGCTTCAGCAGTTCGTTCACCCGGTGGTGCACGTGGCCGGCCAGGACGAGGGGAACGGTGCCGTCGGTCTGCCGCGCCGCGTTCGGGTCGTGGGCCACCGCGATGTCCACCGGGGTGCCGGCCCGCTGTTGGTCGCGGAGCGCGGAGGCGAGCCGGATCCCTGCCAGCTCCTCGGCGGCCCTTCCGCCGGTGGGGCGGGAGCGGTCGGGGGTGAACTGGGGGTCGCCGGTGCCAGCGATCCGCAGCCCGCCGACGTTCACGGCGCTGCCCTCGTCGAGGACGTGCACGTTCTTGAGGCCCTTCATGTAGGCCTGGGTGACGGTGGAGTCGTGGTTGCCCCGCACCCACACGTAGGGCGCACCGAGGTCGCTGACGGGGTCCAGGAATCCGTTCTCGGCTGCCGTGCCGTGGTCCATCGTGTCGCCCGAGTCGATGATCACGTCGATCTCGTACTGCTCGACCAGGGAGCCGATGATGTGCCAGGAGGCGGGGTTGAGATGCACGTCGGAGACGTGCAGGACCCTGATGGTGGCGGGGTTCGGCTGGTACACCGGAAGAGTGGACGTGGCGTCGTACAGCTTGGTGACGTTGGTGACGAGCCGGGCCAGTTCCTGTTGGTAGACGTCGAATTCGGTGACGATCGAGCGGGCGTCCCCGACGACCGAGGGGGCGCTGGAGAGCAGCCCGGAGAACTTGGGCTCCAGGACGGACTTCGGATTCCAGGTGGCGTACGCGCTGATGCCCGACGCGGCCAGGAGCGCCAGTGCGAGCCCTCCGGCGGCCAGTGCGCGGCGAGGCCGGCGGTAGACGGCGAGGCCGAGCGCGGTGGCACCGGAGACGACGGCCACGCAGGAGCGGACGGCGAGTTCCCGGGTGCCGGCGGCGACGTCCCCGGTGACCTCGTCCTGGAGGCCGGAGAGGCGTTCGGGGTGCTTGACCAGGGCCTGGGAGCGCTCCGGATCCAACTGGTCGACGTCGACGTCGAGGCGGACCGGGGCGACGTGGGAGTTCAGCTCCAGGGCGCCGAGCGGCGACACGTTGATCTTGGTGCCGCCGCTGAGTGAGGGGCGCAGGGTCATCGTCGTGTCCATGGGCCCCACCGGCGTACGCACGCTGCCGACGATCAGTAGCCCCAGCCAGGCCCCCAGTACGACGACGGCGAGCAGGCCGAGCACGCGCGTGTACGGGTGCGGGGCGGCGGCGAGCGTGCTGACGGGGGCGGTGGAGCGGGCGCGGTAGTGGTGCCGCATGCGGACGACTGCGGCGCGGAACGGGTCGCGGGCCATTGGGCCCGTATGCCCCGATCGGGCGCCGTGCATGCGGACCGCGAGGGAGGGGTGGGCCGGGCGGGTGGCCGCCCGTCCGGCGAGGGCTGCCCGATCCGGCCCGGTGCGGCCTGCCCGTTGCGGCCGGTCGTACGTGACAATGGCGGGGTGCTGGAGATGACGCGCGAGGAGTTCGAAGAGCTGGTGAGTCTGGCTCTTGACCGGGTCCCGCCGGAGCTGATGCGGCTGATGGACAACGTCGCGGTGTTCGTCGAGGACGAACCGGAGCCCGGGGACCCCGATCTGCTGGGGCTCTACGAGGGCACGCCGCTCACCGATCGCGGTGAGTGGTACGCCGGGGTGCTGCCGGACCGGATCACCATCTACCGCGGGCCGACCCTGCGGATGTGCGAGTCGCGCGAGGACGTCGTCGCCGAGATCGAGATCACGGTGGTCCACGAGATCGCCCACCACTTCGGCATCGACGACGAGCGCCTGCACGCCCTGGGCTACGGGTGAGCCACCCGGAACCCGCCCCCGACCGGCAACCGGGCATCGACCCGGACGTCGACCTCTCCGTGCCCGCGCAGCGTGCGGAGACCGAGGGGCCCGGCAGGTGGCAGGTCCCGGCGGTGATCGCGGCGGGAGGCGCGCTGGGCGCCACGGCCCGGTATGCGGCGTCCCTGGCCTGGCCTGCCGCCGCGGGGGCGTTCCCCTGGGCGGTCTTCGTCGTCAATGTGACGGGCTGTGCCCTGATCGGGGTGCTGATGGTGCTGGTGGCCGAGCGGGGGACGGTCACGCATCCGCTGGTGCGGCCGTTCCTCGGGGTCGGGGTGCTCGGCGGATTCACCACCTTCTCGACGTACGCCGCCGATGTGTCGAAGCTGCTGGTGCGTCAGGAGGTGCTCGTGGCGACGGCGTACGCGCTGTCGACGGTCGTGGCGGCGCTCGGAGCGGTGTGGGGGGCGGCCGCGCTGACGCGGATCCTGGTGGACGGGCGGGGGCGGACCTCGTGAACTGGCTGCTGGTCGTCATCGGAGGCGCCGTCGGCGCGCCGCTGCGCTATCTGACGGACCGTGCGGTGCAGGCCCGGCACGGGGCGGGGCTGCCGTACGTGTTCCCGTGGGGGACCTTCGCCGTCAACGCGGCGGGCAGCCTGTTGCTCGGGGTGCTGACGGGGGCCGCCGTATCCGCACATACGTACGCCCTGCTGGGTACGGGGCTGTGCGGGGCGCTGACGACGTACTCGACCTTCTCGTACGAGACGCTGCGGCTGGCCGAGACCGGCCGGGGCTTCCTGGCGGCGGCCAATGTGGTGGCGTCCCTGCTGGTGGGCCTCGGGGCCGTGTTCCTGGGGGCGGAACTCGCAGGGGGATCGGGCGGCTTCGCGGGCGCGGGGGGCTTCGGTACCTGACCGGCCCGGAGGCGCCGGGGGCGGTGTGCGGGTGTTGTGTCCGTGCGTGTCCCCGGCGGGGTCGCGGGAGTTGGACACGGCGCCCCCCGACCTGTCCCTGCTCCGCAGTCCCCCGTCCCGGAGGTGCCACCCGTGCGCCAGTTGTCCGCCCCCGTCCGTTGGGCAGCCGTCACCGCGCTGACGATCGCCGCGTCCACAGGCTGTATGAGCGTCGGTGAGGACGCCGGGAAACCGGCTCCGTCGCGTTCGGCCGGACAGAAGGGGGCGCCTGCCGAACCGGGCGGTGACGCCGTGCCCGGTGCGGGCCGGGCCGGCCTCGGCGGCGACCACGCCGGGGCGCAGTCCGAGCGGAACGCCGCCCGCAAGGCGTCCCCGGGGGCCTCCGGGGCAGCCCCGTCGGCGACCCTGGGGGACTCTCGTCCGGTACCCGGCTCCGGTACTCCGGCGCCGTCCGGGGGCGGGCACCCGCCCACCCCGGAGCCGAGCACCCCGGGGCCCGGCGAGCCACCGCCCCCGCCGGTGGTTCCGGAGGAGCCTCCGCCCGCTCCCGAACCGGAGCCCTCGCAGCCGCCGGAGCAGCCCTCCGCCTCGCCCGCCGCGCACTCCCACGACGATGCGACGGGTGCGCGCGACAGGGTGGAGGTGCGGCCCACTCCGGAGGTATCACCGCAGGTCGCGCCGGTGTGAGGGGGTCGGGTTTGCGCAAAGTGGGGGAGGGTGCGTATGGTAGTAGATCGTTTGATCCCATTGCCCGGCGCCGACACAGAAGAGCGCCGTGTGGCGCGTACTCTCCCTTGCCGTGGCTGGACCGCATTGAGGCGGTCGAAATTGCGAAAACACGGAGTTACGGGCGCGTGCCGAGACTCCGGAAGGTTTCGCATTTCGCATGTCAATTTCCAGTTCTGACCACACCGTCATGCCCGAGAACGTCGAGAACAACGAGCTCGTGGAGCTCGCCGAGGCCGTAGTGGCCGCGGCTCCCGAGGCCGCTGTGGCCGTCGTGGAGGCTCCCGCCGAGGTCCAGGCCCCCGCCGACGCCGCGCTCTCCGACGAGGCCGCAGAGGTCGTCGAGGACGCCGCCGACACGGCCGACGCCGAGCCGACCGTCACGTTCGCCTCGCTCGGACTGCCCGACGGCATCGTCCGCAAGCTCGCGCAGAACGGTGTGACCGCCCCCTTCCCGATCCAGGCGGCGACCATCCCGGACGCCCTGGCCGGCAAGGACATCCTCGGCCGCGGCCGTACCGGCTCCGGCAAGACGCTCTCCTTCGGTCTGCCGACCCTGGCCTCGCTGGCCGGCGGTCACACGGAGAAGAAGAAGCCCCGCGCGATCATCCTCACGCCGACCCGTGAGCTCGCGATGCAGGTCGCTGACGCACTGCAGCCCTACGGCGACGTCCTCGGCCTGAAGATGAAGGTCGTCTGCGGCGGTACGTCGATGAGCAACCAGATCTACGCGCTGGAGCGCGGTGTCGACGTCCTCGTCGCCACCCCGGGCCGTCTGCGCGACATCATCAACCGTGGCGCCTGCTCCCTGGCGAACGTCCAGGTCGCGGTCCTCGACGAGGCCGACCAGATGTCCGACCTGGGCTTCCTGCCCGAGGTCACCGAGCTGCTCGACCAGATCCCCGGCGGCGGCCAGCGCATGCTCTTCTCCGCCACCATGGAGAACGAGATCGGCACGCTCGTCAAGCGCTACCTGAGCAACCCGGTCACCCACGAGGTCGACAGCGCCCAGGGCAACGTCTCGACCATGTCGCACCACGTCCTCGTCGTGAAGCCGAAGGACAAGGCGCCCGTCACCTCCGCGATCGCCGCCCGCAAGGGCCGCACGATCATCTTCGTCCGCACCCAGCTGGGCGCCGACCGCATCGCCGAGCAGCTCATCGAGTCCGGCGTGAAGGCCGACGCGCTGCACGGCGGCATGACGCAGGGTGCCCGTACCCGTGTGCTCGAGGACTTCAAGAAGGGCCTCGTCAACGCGCTCGTCGCCACCGACGTCGCCGCCCGAGGCATCCACGTCGACGGCATCGACCTCGTCCTGAACGTGGACCCGGCCGGCGACCACAAGGACTACCTGCACCGCTCGGGCCGTACCGCCCGTGCCGGCAAGTCCGGTGTCGTCGTCTCGCTGGCGCTTCCGCACCAGCGTCGCCAGATCTTCCGCCTCATGGAGGACGCGGGCGTCGACGCCTCGCGTCACATCGTGCAGGGCGCGGGCGTCTTCGAGCCGGAGGTCGCCGAGATCACCGGTGCCCGTTCGCTGACCGAGGTCCAGGCCGACTCCGCGAACAACGCGGCCAAGCAGGCCGAGCGCGAGGCAGCCGACCTCACCAAGCAGCTGGAGCGCATCCAGCGCCGTGCCGTCGAGCTGCGCGAGGAGGCCGACCGCCTGGTCGCCCGTGCCGCCCGTGAGCGTGGGGACGACCCGGAGGCAGCGGTGGCCGAGGTCGCCGCCGAGGCCGAGGCCGCTCTGCTGGCCGCCGCAGCCGTGCCGGAGCAGTCGGCTCCCCGCGAGGACCGTCGTGACGACCGTGGCAACTACGGCCGCCGTGACGACCGCGGTGGCGACCGTGGTGGATACCGCGGCGGCAACGACCGTGTCGGCGAGCGCAGTGGCCGCCCGTCCGGTGCGAACGGCTACCGCGGCAACAGCGACCGCCCGTCGTTCCGCGGCAGCAACGACCGTCGTGAGGACCGTCCGGTCGGTGGCGGCTTCCGCTCCGGCGGTGGCGAGCGTCGTGACGACCGCGGCGGCCGTTCCTTCGAGCGTCGTGACAACGACCGCCCGGCGTTCCGTGAGCGTCGTGACGAGCGCCCCTCGGGCGGCTTCCGCTCCGGTGGCGGCGAGCGTCGTGACGACCGTGGCGGCCGTTCCTTCGAGCGTCGTGACAACGACCGCCCGGCGTTCAACCGCGACAACGACCGCCCCTCGTTCAACCGTGACCGTCGTGACGACCGCCCCTCCGGTGGCTTCCGCTCCGGCAGCAGCGACCGTCCGGTCAACCGTGACCGCCGCGACGACCGTCCCTCGAGCGGCTTCCGCTCCGGTGGCAGCTCCGACCGTCCGGCCGGCCACCGCGGTGGCACCGGCACGGGTACCGGCACCGGTACCTTCGGCCGCCGCGACGACAAGCCGCGCTGGAAGCGCAACGGCTGACCGTCGCTGACCGACTGATCCGCAGGGCCCGTACGACACTCCGGTGTCGTACGGGCCCTGCGGCGTTGAACGGGTTCGAAAGCTCTCTCTGCTTCTGTGAAGATCCTGTCAGGATCCGTCCACTCGCGTGGGGGCTACGTGCCGGGGGGGCAGGCCCGAGCGGCCAAGTGCGCCCGGAAGCCGTCCAGTCTCGATGACAGCTGTTCCTTCCTCCTCCATGCCTGCGTGCTCATCAGTCCAGGGGAGGAACCCCGAGGCAGGGTCGCGCCCAAAGTGCGGATCGGCCCCGGCGGGCAGGCGTTCAACGCGCTCGCGGCGGTCGGTGACATCACGGGCGACGGCAGGAACGACCTGCTCGCCAGGGACAAGGCCGGGGTGCTCTGGCGGTACAACGGCACGGGGACGGGCAGGTTCGCGGCGCGGGCCAAGGTCGGCCCGGGGTGGATGGTCTACCCCACGGTCTTCTAGGGTCTCCCGTTCGGCTCAGGCTGGACCAGGGTGCGTGCCAGGGCACGCGAGCCCAGCAAGATCCGAACGAGAGGCCCGTGCGCCGCAACGGGCGGGGCGAGGGGCGCATGGTGTGCCCCCGGCGAGGGCATCGCTGGGGGCATGACAAACGACGAAGCAGCAGTCGCGAAGCCCCCACCAGACGTCTCGTCGGTCCCCGCCGCCCCCACCACGGACGAGGAGCGGCTGGCCCAGCTGGGCTACACCCAGGTGCTCGCGCGCCGGATGTCCGCCTTCTCCAACTACGCCGTCTCGTTCACGATCATCTCCGTGCTCTCCGGCTGCCTGACGCTGTACCTGTTCGGCATGAACACCGGCGGCCCGGTCCTCATCACGTGGGGCTGGGTCGGCGTCGGCCTGATGACGCTGTTCGTCGGCCTCGCGATGGCGGAGATCTGTTCGGCGTACCCGACGTCCGCGGGCCTGTACTTCTGGGCCCACCGCCTCGCCCCACCGCGCTCGGCGGCGGCGTGGGCGTGGTTCGCCGGCTGGTTCAACGTGCTCGGTCAGGTCGCTGTCACCGCCGGGATCGACTTCGGGGCGGCGTCCTTCCTCGGGGCGTACCTGAACCTCCAGTTCGGCTTCGAGATCACTCCGGGCCGCACGATCCTGCTGTTCGCGGCGATCCTCATCCTGCACGGACTGCTGAACACCTTCGGCGTCGGCATCGTCGCCGTACTCAACAACGTCAGCGTCTGGTGGCACGTCGTCGGTGTCGCCGTCATCGTCGGCGCCCTCACCTTCGTACCGGACTCGCACCAGTCGGCGTCGTTCGTCTTCACCGAGTTCGTCAACAACACCGGCTGGGACAGCAGTTTCTACGTGGTGATGATCGGCCTGCTGATGGCCCAGTACACCTTCACCGGGTACGACGCCTCGGCCCACATGACGGAGGAGACCCACGACGCGGCCGTGGCGGGCCCGCGCGGCATCGTGCAGTCCATCTGGACCTCCTGGATCGCCGGCTTCGTGCTGCTGCTCGGCTTCACCTTCGCCATCCAGTCGTACGACGGCGCCCTGAGCTCCCCGACCGGCGCCCCGCCCGCCCAGATCCTCCTGGACGCGCTCGGCGCCACCACCGGCAAGCTCCTGCTGCTCGTCGTCATCGGCGCCCAGCTGTTCTGCGGTATGGCCTCGGTCACCGCCAACAGCCGCATGATCTACGCCTTCTCGCGCGACGGAGCACTGCCCTTCTCCCGTGTCTGGCACACGGTCAGTCCCCGTACCCGCACCCCCGTGGCGGCGGTCTGGCTGGCGGCGCTCGGCGCCCTGGCGCTCGGACTGCCGTACCTGATCAACGTCACCGCGTACGCCGCCGTGACGTCCATCGCGGTCATCGGCCTCTACATCGCCTACGTCATCCCGACCCTGCTCCGCCTGCTGCGCGGTGACGACTTCACCCCGGGGCCCTGGCACCTGGGCCGCTGGTCCCGCCCCATCGGCATCGTCGCGGTGGCCTGGGTCGCGGTGATCACGGTGCTGTTCATGCTGCCCCAGGTGTCCCCCGTCACCTGGGAGACCTTCAACTACGCACCGCTGGCCGTATTGGTGGTGCTCGGCTTCGCAGCCACCTGGTGGCTGGCATCGGCCCGCCACTGGTTCCTCAAGCCATCCGATCCCGGCCACAAGGCCGTGATCACGGACGAAACGGCCGGCTGATCCCCCAGGTCCCGGCATGACAGGGCCCGGCACCCGATACCCGATCGGCTGCCGGGCCCGGGCGGGCTATGCTCGGGGGGTGATCGCTCAGGGGCCGTTAGCTCAATTGGTCAGAGCAGCGGACTTTTAATCCGTTGGTTGTGGGTTCGAGTCCCACACGGCCTACGCGACGCAGGGAGGGGTAGCCCCCTCCGGTCTGCGGCTCAGCGCCTCGACCGGCTTCGGCCGGCCGGGGCGCTTCGTCGTTCCTGGCGCCTTGAGCGGCGTTCCGTCGTGGAACCCCTCCTGAGGGGGGAGTTGAGCCCCTCGCCCCTTGCCCCTCGCTCCCCGCGTCTCCGCCGGGCCTGCGGGAACTTCTTTTGTCCAGCGCATTGACGACGGCACCGGGCCGACTTACCTTCATCGCGTTGTTCTTCGTATGTCATATATGAGACGCGATACAAGAGATCTGAGATCCGCCATGCAGACAGGCCCGAGCCCTGCCCCCTCCCGCACCGGACGGCTGCGCCGCGAGCCGGCTCCGAAGGGCCCGGCCGGTTCGGGCAGACGGCCGCGGTCCTGCGCGGCGCGGACGTCGCCCGCCGTGCAGGGCTGACAGACCACCTCCGATTCCCCCGACGGCGCCCCGGGCGCGTCCCGTACGGCTCCGGCCCGCGGTGACCCGCCCGCCCCGGGGACCCCTGACCGTGAGCACTCAGAGAAGAGAGCCGACCCATGAGCAAGCACCGCAGCCGCCGCCTCGCCTCCGCGATCTCGCTGGCTTCCGCCCTGGCCCTGACCGCGACTGCCTGCGGTGACGACGGCAGCGGCATGGCCGGAGCGACGGGAAGCGAAGGCAAGGGCACCGGACACATCGTCTTCTGGGACGAGAACGGAGGGGTCCGTACGGCGGTCTGGAAGGAGATCATCGCCGACTTCGAGAAGGCCAACCCGGATGTCGATGTGGAGTACGTGGGCCTGGCCTCCACGGAGGCGCAGTCCAAGTACGACACCGCCATCCAGGGCGGCGGCCTGCCGGACGTCGGCGGTGTGGGGGCGGCGATGGTCGCCGGCATCGCCGCGCAGGACGCGCTCGAGCCGCTGGACGAGCGGTTCGGCAGGAGCAGCCTCAGCGGCAAGCTCAACGAGGCGATGATCGAGAACGTGAAGGCCGCCGGCGGCCGGGACGCCATGTACACGGTGCCGATCTCCGCCACCAACGGCGTCCTCTACTACCGCACCGACCTGTTCAAGAAGGCGGGCCTGGGCGAGCCCGGCACCTGGGACGAGTTCTACGAGGCCGCCGCGAAGTTGACGGACAGGAAGAAGAACGTCTTCGGGTACACGATCCGCGGCGGCCCCGGCTCCATCGCCCAGGCTCTGGACGCGATGTACGGGCAGTCCGGCATCGACTCCTTCTGGGACGCGGCCGGGGAGAAGACCACGGTCGACGACCCGGAGAACGTCGCGGCGCTGGAGAAGTACGTCGGCCTGTACAAGAAGGCCACTCCCGAGGCCGACCTCAACAACGACTTCACCAAGATGGTCGCCCAGTTCGACTCCGGCGACATCGGCATGCTCAACCACAACCTGGGCTCCTACCAGGACCACGTGAGCACGCTGGGCGCCGACAGGTTCCGCGGCATCCCGCAGCCCGAACTGGCCGACGGGACGCGGGTGATGGTCTCCAATCCGGTCTCCGGCCTGGGCCTGTTCAAGTCGTCCGGGAACAAGGCGGCGGCCTGGAAGTTCATCGAGTACGCCGCCTCCCACGCGGCGAACTCCAAGTTCAGCGAGTCGGCGGGCCTGATACCCGCCAACGAGGAAGCCGCCGGGGACGACTGGATCGACACGTCGGAGACCACGAAGCTCGGCGCCGAGGCGCTGTTCTCCGGCAGCACGAAGATCGTCCAGCTTCCGTACTACCTGCCCGACTGGAACACCCTGTCCAAGGCGGACAGTGAGCCGAACTTCCAGAAGGTGCTGCTCGGCAAGATGAGCGCCGAGGAGTTCCTGGGCTCCCTGGCCGAGCGGCTCAACGAGGCCCAGGCGGAGTGGAAGCAGCAGCAGGGCAGCTGACGCCCGGCAACCTGCCAACCGCACGGCGCCCCGCCACGAGCGTGAGCGGGGCGCCCGGCCGTTCAGGGTCGGACAGTACGTCGACGGCGGGACAGCTGTCCGAAGGTGAGCGCCTGCGAGGAAAGGCGGCGTGGCTACCTGCGGGCGCGGGGCAAGCGCCGGATGTCGGTGCCGGTCCGGATGCCCGGAAAGGCGGGCCGCGACTACCGTGCCGGCGAGAACCTGTCCCTCGAAGGCGCCGATACGGGCACGCGGACGTGGGAGGACTTCCTGGCGGAGCGCGTGGGCAGGTCCTGGGGTCTTTCGTTCTGGAGCAGGGAGCGGCGCGCGTGGGCAGGCCCTAGTCGAGGCCTTCCGCCCGCAACGCGTACATCAGGAGGAAGGTCCGGTAGGTGTCGGCGGACACGTCCAGGCAGATGTCGGGCCGGAGGGTGGCGGTCGACGTGTTGTCGAGGGCACGCTGACAGGCCGCTTCGGTCTCGGCTTCGGACGGGATGCTCGACAGGTACGCGGCGAGCAGGAGGGCCGCTCCGAGGGCGACGACGGCGATTCGGATGCGCATGGTCCTCCAACGACCATGCGGCCCGGCCGGTCACTCGGGCCCCTTGCGCACAGGGCCCTGCCGATCAGTCGGCCCTGTCGCTCACAGCGCCCCACTGTTCGTCCGGCGCCTCGGACCGCCCCGGCCCGTCGCTCACTCGGGTTCGTCGAGGAGCGGCGGCAGGTCGGGCTCGATGAACAGGCCGGCGTACTGCGGAGAGGGCAGGGGAGCAGCCGTGCCCGGGGCGGCGAGCTGCGCGCCCGTGTCCGCGGCCGTGCCGTTGGAGTGCCGCTGCGTCGTGCGTGCGGGCATGTCGGTCATGGAGTGTCCTGTACGTAGATGTGCGGTGAGAGCCCCGTGACCGAGCCGATGGTGTGATGCCGGACTGGTCCCGACCGGTACGACGACGAATGTGCCGCTTCCGGTGTCGCGCCGCTCCGGGGGCGGCCGGATCATCATGCGGTGCATGCAGACTGTAACCCTCGGAGCACGGCTTTCCCTCTGTATTGCCGTGGTCGGTGTGAGGGTCAGTGACCCGGGTTGGGCTCGATGTTCTGGTTTGCGTGGAAGAGATTGTGCGGGTCGTAGGCCTGCTTGACCTCGGCGAGCCTGTCGTAGTGGCCGCGGTAGGTGGCCCGGACCCGGTCGGGGGACTCGCCCGCGCCGATGAAGTTCACGTACGTGCCGCCCATGGAATGCGGGTGCAGCGCGTCCCAGTAGTCCACGGCCCACTGCCGCAGCGCCTCGGCGTTGTCCGGAGCGGGGTCGATGCCGGCGATGACACCCGACCACACGGCGTCGCGGTAGGCCCATGCGGTGTCGTCGGCCCCGACACGGCCCGCGGCCCCGTCGACGGGGTAGAGGTGCATGGTCGACAGGCCGGTGGGGAGTGCTTCCGCGTACCTGGCGTGTACGTCGACGGCGTCGTCCGTGATGCGGTCGAAGAAGGCGCCGCGCCAGTACCACTGGAGGCCCGCGGGGATCAGCTCGTCGAACAGGGTCTGCAGCGCCGGGTAGGGCATCGGCGCCGTGAAGTGGAAGGCGGGCGTCCCCGGTTCGTTCACGACCGCGAGGGTGTCGCCCAGGGCGTCGGGGTCCGCCGTCGAGGACCAGACGACGCCGCACACCTTCTGTCCGTGGAGCTCCTCCGGGAACGGGGGCGCGGGCGGGACGGTCATCGACGCGAAGAAACCGTAGAGGTCGTCGGGCGCCTGCGGCAGGAACTCGCGGTACCACCGCATGACGTCGGGGAGGAGGTCCAGCGGCCACACGGTGATGCCGGCCCCCACGGTGTCCACGGGGTGCAGCTCGAAGTCGAACGACGTCACGATGCCGAAGTTCCCGCCGCCGCCGCGCAGCGCCCAGAACAGGTCGGCGTTCTCGCTCGCGTTCGTCGTGACGAAGCCGCCGTCGGCCAGGACGACGTCGGCGGACACCAGATTGTCCGCGGTGAGGCCGTACTTGCGGGTGAGGTAGCCGTGTCCGCCGCCGAGGGTGAGGCCCCCGACTCCCGTCGTGGACATGATGCCCGCCGGGGTTCCGAGGCCGAACGCGTGGGCGGCGTGGTCGAGGTCGCCCAGTTTCGCCCCGCCGTCGACCTGCGCGGTCTGGGTGGCGGGGTCGACGCGTACGCCGCGCATCGGCGACAGGTCGATCGTGACGGCGTCGTCGGCGAGGCAGAGACCGGGGCCGCTGTGTCCGCCGCCCAGCACTGCCACATCGAGGCCGTGCGTGCGTACGAAGTCGACGGCTGCCATGACGTCCGCCGTGTCGTGGCACCGGACCACGGCGGCCGGTCTCCGGTCGATCATGGCGTTGTAGATCGTGCGGGCCCGTGTGTACTCCGGGTCGTCCGGGCCGATGACCGGGCCGCGCAGTTCGGTCCGCATCGTTTCGAGTGTGGTGCCGTCCATGACCGTCTCCTTGTCGAAGCGTGTGCCGCACCCGCCCGGTCTGCCTGTGCAGGGCCTTCGGTGCGGGTTCGCGCCGGCGCTCCGGCAGCCTCGGTCGCAAGCGGAAGCGGACACCGCAGGACTGATGGATCCAGCGTCCCGCCGCTGGCGGAGCCGCGCATTCCGGCCTGCCCGCGGCCACGGGGGCATACGCACCGTGCCGCAGATCCTCCGGGCGCCCGGACACTCCGTCGTCCGGGCGGCACCGGGCCCGGTGCCGGGGTCGCGGCGACAAGTGGTCGGAACCCCGTCGCGGATGGCGTAGTGTTGCACTCACAACGACGCGGGGTGGAGCAGCTCGGTAGCTCGCTGGGCTCATAACCCAGAGGTCGCAGGTTCAAATCCTGTCCCCGCTACTGAACGACAGAGGCCCGGATCCTTTCGAGGATCCGGGCCTCTGTCGTATGCCTCCGTACGCCACGGTTGCCGTGCTTGACCTTGACGCAACGTAAAGATCTAGCGTTCTCGGCATGGAGTGGTCCATCCAGGAAATCGCCAGGAAAGCCGGCACCACGAGCCGAACGCTCCGGCACTACGGAGATCTCGGTCTCCTCGTGCCGAGCCGGATCGGGTCCAACGGCTACCGCTACTACGACCAGGACGCCCTCGTCCGGCTGCAGCGCATCCTGCTGTTGCGGGAACTGGGCCTTTCGCTGCCCGCCATCAAGGACGTACTCGAGGGGCAGCGGGACACGTCGGTGGCGCTCCGGGCGCATCTGCGCCTGCTGGAGCAGGAGCGGGAGCGCATCGGGCGGCAGATCGCCTCGGTGCGGACCACTCTCCACAAGACCGAGGAGGGAAGAGAGCTCATGGCCGAGGAAGTGTTCGACGGCTTTGATCACACGGTGTACGAGCAGGAGGTCACCGAGCGCTGGGGCCGGGACGCGTACGAGAAGGGCGACCGGTGGTGGCGCTCGCTGAGCCGGGCGGAGCGCGACAGCTTCCAGGCCGCGCACGAGGCCATCGCCCGTGACTACGGGCAGGCCAGGGCGGCGGGCATGGACCCGGCCGACGAGCCGGTGCAGGACATCGCGCGGCGGCACTGCGCGTGGCTGTCGGTGACCACGACGGCCACCCGGTCGTACGTGATCGGCCTGGGGGAGATGTACGTCGCCGATCCCCGCTTCGGGAAGAACTACGATCGGTACGGAGACGGCACCGCCGTCTTCGTACGGGATGCACTGACGATCTACGCGCAGCGCAGGCTCTCCGACTGACCATCGGGGCGCGGCGCTCGGCGCTCCTCCCTTTGGCCGACGACGAGTCGCCTCACGGCGCGGCTCCGGCCAGCCTGGGTGGAGCGCGGTACCGTCCGCAGCCGTGGGCGGACCGGGCAGGAGTGCACAGGTGGGGAAGCGGGAGAGGCGGCGCGGCGGAGCTGCTGGAGGTGCCCGCACGCGGCGGTTCGTACGTCTGCTGCCCGCTCTGATGATCGCGGCCGGGCTGGTCTTCGACCTCGCTACGCCGCCCGAGGTCAGTGCCGTCCCCCTGTTCGCGGCGGCCCCGCTGATCGCCGCACCGTTCTTCTCGCTGGCGAGCACGATCCGTACGGCTGTGGCCGCGATCCTGACGGTCCTGGCCATCCGGTTGTACGACGACACCATCTCGGACGTCGCCCCGGTCACCGAGCTGATCACCCTGGTCACCGTTTCCGCGCTCGCCGTCGTCATCAACGGCGTCGTCCGGCGCAGCAACGAGCAGCTGGCCTCCGCCCGGGTCATCGCGGAGACCGCGATGCGCGCGGTGCTCCCGACACCGGAGGACCGGATCGGCGGGCTGCTGGTTGCGGCGCGGTACGAGGCGGCGCAGGCGGACGAGTTCGTCGGCGGTGACCTGTTCGCCGTCGCGGACACCCCGCACGGGGTGCGGCTGGTCGTCGGGGACGTACGGGGCAAGGGGCTGGCCGCCGTGGAGGCGGTGGCCGTGGTGATCGGGGCGTTCCGGGAGGCCGCCGAGCAGGAGCTGTCGCTGGAGGGCGTGGCGCAGCGGCTGGAGCGGGCGCTGGCGCGGGAGGGGACACGGCGCGGCGGGCTCGACTCCATGGAGGGGTTCGTCACCGCCGTGCTCGCCGAGATCCCGGTGGGTTCGGGCAGGCTGCGGATCGTCAACCGCGGCCACCCCGAGCCGATCCTGCTGCACACGGACGGGGCGCTCGAGGTGCTGGCGCCGACCGCGCCCGCGCTGCCGATCGGGATGGACCTGGGGGTGTGGCCGGACCGGTCGGACGAGTGGGAGCTGCCTGCCGGGGCGACGCTCCTGGTGTTCACGGACGGCCTCTCCGAAGCGCGGGACGCGGACGGGGTCTTCTACGACCCGGCGGCCCGGCTGCGCGGCCGGATCTTCCCGGGGCCCGACGAACTGCTCTCGGCGCTCACCGACGACGTGCGGCTCCACACGGGGGGCCATGCCGTGGACGACATGGCGCTGCTCGCGGTCGGCCGGCCCGCCCGGGGGCAGCCGGAGCGGCGGACGACTGTGAAGATCGTGGGGCGAGGCGATGGATGAGCGGTTGCCACGGTGTGTAGTCGAAGGACGCCGCTCCGCATAACATGTGATGCAACGTCAGAAACTGATGCCCCGGCGGGGAATACTCAACTCGCCCGTTTCGGACCGTTAATTCCATGAAAGTCCACGTCAAAGCCGTGAATGATCAACGGGAACAGCTTGGAATCGGGCCCGTGTGTCTATTAACGTTCGATAACGCAGCGCGGTTGTCCCAGTCGTCGCAAGAGGCGGCACCGTGCGCGAGCGCCGAATTCCGCAAGGAAACCGGGGAACCACCTACATGGGGTGAATCGGACACCTGTGTCTCGTGAGAGGCAGAGGGGCCCGTAGGAGACCTTCCTGCTCCGAACCCGTCAGCTAACCCGGTAGGCGAGAAGGAAGGAAAGGAGTGCGCCCACGTGGCGTCCAATCAGCCTGCCCCCGAGGCCCCGTCACCCTTCAGGTCCGACAGCTTCGGTGACGAGGGCAGGACATGGGAGGAATGGAACCCCACCGAGGAGTCCATCCGTCCCGTACGCGGCAGGCACCGCGTAGCCAAGCAGCGTGGCCTCGCCCGTAGCTCCACCGTCCTCGGTGTCGGCGTCATCGCGGCCGTCGGCGCGGGTGGCATGGCCACTGCGCAGAGCAAGCCGCCGGTCTCCATTTCCCTTCCCGATTCCATCGCGGACAATCTCCCCGACGCCAAGTCCCTGCCCGGCGTGAGCGCGTTCATGTCGGACGACTCCGCGGACAACGGCACCGTCGCCACGGCCTCCCCGCTCACCACCGCCGGCATCACGGCCGCCGAGGCCGAGCAGGGCACGAGCAACGCCGGTGAGGCGCTGCGCGCCCGCATCCTCCAGCAGGCCGAGCAGCAGCAGGCCGGAGCCGAGGCCGAGGCCAAGGCCGCGGAGGAGAAGGCGGCAGCCGAGGAGGCGGCCGCCAAGGCCGCGAAGCAGCAGAGCGACGCCGAGGCGAAGGCCGCCGCCGAGAAGAAGGCTGCGGAGATCGCGGCGAAGAAGAAGGCCGAGGCCGAGCGCCTCGCCAAGCTCGCCGCCAGCTACGCCCTCCCGACCTCCTCGTACACGATCACCTCGACCTTCGGCCAGGCCGGTTCGATGTGGTCCTCCGGCTACCACACCGGTCTCGACTTCGCGGCGCCTACGGGCACCCCGATCAAGGCTGTGCACAGCGGCACGGTGAAGTCGGCGGGCTGGTCGGGTTCGTACGGGTACCACACCGTCATCGAGCTGGACGACGGTACGGAGATCTCGTACAGCCACCAGTCCTCGATGGACGTCACCGCCGGCCAGCGGGTCACCACCGGTGAGACCATCGGCCGCGTGGGCGCCACCGGCAATGTGACCGGCCCTCACCTCCACCTGGAGGTCCACACCGCGGACGGCTCGGGCATCGACCCGATGAGCTGGCTGCGCAGCAAGGGCCTCTCCATCTGAGTACTCCCGGTCCGAGGGCTCCGCGGCGCTTCCGCCGAGCCCTCGCCGGTTCTCCGTGCTGCTCGGAGGTGCTTCCGTCGGGCCTTCCCCGGTTCTCCGCCGAGCGTTCGCGCGGGCGGGCGGCTTCCCCGGTTCTCCGCCGAGCGTTCGCGCGGGCGGACGGGTCAGCTGAACCCCGGCGGACGGCCCACCTGAACTCCGGCGGCCCTGGCGCACCCCCCCGACGTCAGGGCTGCCGGTCTGCCCGTGGTCCGCATCCATCGGAATAGTCGCCTGAGCGGACTGGTTTGTTCCAGGTATGACTTCACTCCGCACACTCGGTTCCTCGAGCCTCCAGGTCTTCCCGCTCGCACTGGGCGGCAACGTCTTCGGCTGGACGGCCGATGAGGACGGGTCCTTCGCCGTCCTGGACGCGTACGCCGCGGCCGGCGGCAACTTCATCGACACGGCCGACTCGTACTCCGCCTGGGCCCCGGGCAACGAAGGCGGCGAGTCGGAGACGCTCGTCGGCAAGTGGCTCGCGTCGCGCTCCAACCGCTCCGACATCGTCGTCGCCACGAAGGTCGGCGCCCACCCCGAGTTCAAGGGGCTCGCCGGCGCGACCATCAAGGGCGCCGCCGAGGCCTCGCTGCGCCGGCTCGGCACCGACCACATCGACCTCTACTACACGCACTTCGACGACGAGACCGTCCCCGTGGAGGAGATCATCACCGCGCTCGACCAGCTGGTGAAGGAGGGCAAGGTGCGTGAGATCGCCGCTTCCAACATCAGCCCCGAGCGGCTCCGGGCCTCCCTGGAGTTCTCCGAGCGCGAGGGCCTCGCCCGCTACGTCGCGCTGCAGCCGCACTACAACCTCGTCTCGCGCGACACCTACGAGGGCGAGCTCCAGGACACGGCGGCGAAGGCGGGCCTCGCCGCCGTCCCGTACTTCGCACTGGCCTCGGGCTTCCTCACCGGCAAGTACCGGCCCGGCACAGCGGTCGACAGCGCGCGGGCCGACGGCGCGGCCAGGCACCTGGAGTCGGAACGCGGCCGCAAGGTGCTCGCGGCGCTCGACAGGGCGGCCCAGGAGCACGACGCGGAGATCGCCACGGTCGCGCTGGCCTGGCTTGCCGCCCGGCCGACCGTCGCCGCGCCGATCGCGTCCGCCCGCACGGTCGGGCAGGTGCCCGCATTGGTGGCGGTGGCAGACCTGCGGCTGACCGACGAGGACCTCGCGGACCTCACCGAAGCATCCGCCTGACACCTCGCCCGGTTACGCGGGGGGTGGCCGGCCGTTCTGCTGGTGACCGTCGTGCAGATACGGGTTGTACCCGCCGTAGTGCCGGTGGGGTGCGGGGAGCTGCTGCGGATACGGGGCGGGCCGCTGCTGGTACGGGTCCGGCTGCGGGAACCTGCGGGGGGACGGAACCGCGGCCGGGCCCATGGACGCCGCGCCGCGCAGGGCCCGGTACCGGCCCGTCGCGTGGGCCGCGTACGTCAGGGCAGGGCCGGCGACCTCCCGGCGCTGCCACAGGTGGTGCAGCAGCTCCTGCTCGCGCTCGGCGAAGTCCGGGCCGGGTGTGTCGCGGCGGGCTCTCCGGCGCAGCACCGCCAGGGAGGTCGCGAACGCCTCGTACTCCGCGACCTCCTGTGCCGCTGCCTTGCCCCGGGCCCGGTCGGAGGTTCCGTGCCAGTGCCGTGCCATGTCGCGGGCCATGCCCCTGGCCCGCATCGAGGCGAGTGCCAGGGGTTCGGCGGGCGTCAGCCAGCCGGCCGCCGCGTAGACGGGCAGCTCGGTGGCCAGGGTGCGCAGTTCGTGTTGGCGCGTCCAGACGGCCAGCCAGGTCACCAGGCCGAAGGCCGGCATCATGAACACCCCGTACACCGCGTAGAAGCCGTACGGGCCGAAGGCCGACGAGCCGTTCCACAGGGCGTGCATCCCCATGGCGAGGAGCAGGCCGAGGACCGGCAGCAGGATCCGGCGCACCCGGTGGCGCCGCCCGGCCACTGCCGCGATCCCGAAGCCGATGCCGGTGAGCACGGTGAACAGGGGGTGCGCGAACGGCGACATGACCACCCGTACGAAGAAGGTCCCTGCCGTCACCGACGCGAGGCCCGTGGTGCCCAGCTGCTGGTCCTCGCCGAAGGCGTTGCCCAGGTAGAGGATGTTCTCGGTGAAGGCGAAGCCGGTCGCGGTGAATCCGCCGACCACGATGCCGTCCACGACGCCGCTGAACTCCCGTCTGCGGAACAGGAATATCAGCAGGACGGCGGCGGCCTTGGCGCTCTCCTCGACGACCGGGGCGATCACCGTGGCCCCCAGGGTGTCGGCGCTCGCCGGGTCGGCGGTGGCCGTGGCGATCCACCGGGTAGCGAACGTGTTCGCGATGATCGCCACCAGCGCGGCGGCGCACGCTCCCCAGGCGAAGGCGAACAGCAGATTGCGCCAGGGGCCCGGCTCGACCCGGTCGAGCCAGCGGAACGCCGCCATCAGCAGCGGTACGGGCAGAACGGCCAGCCCCAGCCCGACCAGGAAACCCTCGGTGCCGGTCTGTTCGCGGACCATGGACAGGATCAGCAGGCCGCACAGAGCGAGCACGACGATCACCGCACCGGCGCGGAAGGCCTTGCTGCGCCACACCATGCCGACGCGGCGCGGCCGGTAGCGCCACTGGCCGCGCTCCGGGACGGCGCCCAGGAACTCGTCGAGCCGCTGCTCCTCGAGAACCGGGACGGCCGGCTGCTGGTGCTGCTCGTACCCCTCGGACACCCGATGACCCTAACGAGAGGGACTGACACCTGGCCATGGTGCACAGCGCGCGCCACCGTTCCGTGGCTGATCAGCGACCCCCGGAGGCCGGCGGGCCGGCCGTCGGCGACCGGCGCCGACCGGGGGCGGCCGGGGAGCACGTCAGTACGCGCACCGGCTCAGCGGCGGGTGAACAGAACGTCCTGCACGACGTGCCCCTTGTCCAGGCCCTGCCCCTCGAAGCGGGTCAGTGGCCGGAACGGGGGGCGGGGTGCGTAGCCGCCGTCCGCCTGTGTGTTCTCGAACAGGGGGTGCGCCGTCAGCACGTCGAGCATCTGCTCGGCGTACGGCTCCCAGTCCGTCGCGCAGTGGATCACCGCTCCCGGCTTCGTCCGCTGCGCCACCAGGTCGAGGAACTCGGGCTGGATCAGCCGGCGCTTGTGGTGCCGCTTCTTGGGCCAGGGGTCGGGGAAGTACACGCGGAGCCCGTCGAGCGCCTGCGGCTCCAGCATCTCGCGCAGCAGGATGATCGCGTCACCGTTGGCGACGCGGATGTTGGACAGCCCTGCCCGGTCTGCGAGACCGAGGAGATTGCCCTGGCCCGGGGTGTGCACATCGACGGCCAGGATGCCGGTGCCGGGGTCGTCGGCCGCCATCTGCGCGGTGGCCTCGCCCATGCCGAAGCCGATCTCCAGGACCACCGGGAGGCCGTCGAACAGCTCGGGCAGATCGAGGACGCGGAGGCCGTCGATGTCCAGGCCCCACTTCGGCCACAGCCGTTGGAGGGCGTCCTCCTGGCCGGCGGTGACCCTGCTGCGGCGCGGCTGGAAGCTGCGGATCCGGCGCTCGTGGTGGGATCCTGCCGGGTCGGCAGCGGGTCCGCCGGGGAAGCGGGGCTCCTGACGGAGTCTGCGCTGCCGCTCGAAGGATGCTGCGCGCCGGGCCTCGGCATCCGCGTCCGCGGGGGTGCCGGGCGTCTTGGGGGTGGGGTTCACAGGCTCAGACACAATGACCGGATTCTACGGCGGGCGGCTTCCACCCCGTCGCGCGTGCCCGCAGCAGGGCCCGTCGCGCCACCTCCCTCCCGATGGGCAGGGAAGCCGTGGCGGCGGGCGACGGCGCGTTCAGTACGTGCACGGTGTGCGGTGCCTCGCGGATCAGGAAGTCGTCCACGAGCGTGCCGTCCCGCAGCACCGCCTGCGCCCTGACTCCGGCCGGGGACGGCCGCAGGTCGTCCTCCGTCACCTCGGGCAGCAGTCGCTGGACGGCCCGGGTGAACGCCTTCCTCGACAGGGATCTGTGCACCTCGCCCGCCCCGTACCTCCAGTGGCGCCGGGCGATTCGCCAGGAACCCGGCCAGCTCAGGGTGGACGCCAGCTCACGGGGGCGGACGACGGGCCAGCCGTATCCCTCGCGGGCCAGCGCCGGCACCGCGTTCGGTCCGACGTGGACCGTGCCGTCGGCGCCCCGGGTCAGATGGACCCCGAGGAACGGGAACGCCGGGTCCGGCACGGGGTAGACCAGGCCGCGCACCAGCTCCGGCCTCGCCAGCTCGTAGTACTCCCCGCGGAACGGCACGATCCGCACCCCGGGGTCGTCGCCCGCGAGCCGTGCCACCCGGTCGCTGTGCAGCCCCGCGCAGTTGACCAGCACCCGGGCGCGGACCACCTGCCCGTCGGCCGTCCGTACGGCGACACCCCAGGGGCGCCGGTCGACGGCGACGACCTCCGCGCCGAACCGGACCTGCCCGCCCGCCCCGCCCACCTCGGCCGCGAGACGTGCGGCCACCGCCCCGAAGTCGCACACCCCGGTCGTGCCGACCCGGATCGCCGCGAGCCCGCGGACCTGCGGCTCGTACTCCGCGATCTGGGCGGGGCCGAGCTCCCGGACCGGCAGCCCGTGCTCCCGCCCCCGCTGGACCAGGCCGTGCAGGCGGGGCAGCTCGCCGCTGTCGGTCGCGACGATCAGCTTGCCGGTCACGGCGTGCGCGATGCCGTGACGCGCACAGAAGTCGACCATCTCCGCGGCGCCGCGCACGGCGTAGCGCGCCTTGAGGGATCCAGGGGGGTAGTAGATGCCGCTGTGGATCACCCCGCTGTTGCGCCCCGTCTGATGGCGGGCGGGCCCCCACTCCTTCTCCAGCACGGTGACCCGGGTGCCGGGCGCGGTGCGCGTGAGCGCGTACGCGGTCGACAGACCGACGATCCCGCCGCCGATCACCAGCACATCGCAGTCGTACGCCGCGTGCGTCATCACGCCACCTCCCACCCCGATAGTGCACTGACCCACTGACAACGGGCTCAAACCAGGGGAGGCGGGGGCGTGGCGAGTCGTGGTCCCGCAGCCGTCCCCCCGGGCCGGGCATACCGGGGCGTTACGGCGTTCCGCCTACGCCCGGGCCACCAGAAGCGGCCGGGCCCGTTCCCGGAGCTCGGCCACACGGGGCTCGTCCCCGTACGGTTCGAGGCGGTGCAGCAGATCGCGTACGTACTCCGTGGTGCGCGCCGAGGAGATGCGCCCGGCCACCTCGACCGCCCGTGTCCCGGCCGCGCACGCCGCGTCCAGGTTGCCCGACTCCAGCTCCGCGACCGCCGACACGACGAGCCGCAGCCCGTGGGAGCGGACGAACTCCTCCGTCGGCCTGGACAGGGCCTGCTCCGTGAAGCGCCGCACCTGCCGCGGGGCCTTCAGGTCGCGGTAGCACTCGGCGGCGTCGGCGGCGAACCTGTCGTACGAGTAGAAACCGAGCCACGACGGGTCGGCGTCGCCGGCCCGGGAACGCTCCAGCCAGCTCTCCGCCGCCTTGAGCGCGGCCCCCGCGGCCGGTGCGTCGCCCGCCTTCGCATGGGCGCGGGCCTCCACGAGGCGGAAGAAGCTCATGGTCCGCGCGGTGGCGAGACCCCGGTTGCGCTCGACCGCCGCCTGCGCCAGGTCGACGCCCTCGTCGGCGAAGCCGCGGTAGGTGGCCTGCAGGGACATCGACGCCAGCACGTATCCGCCCAGCGGTACGTCGGCGGCGGCCCGGGCGAGCCGCAGTGCCTGGATGTAGTAGCGCTGCGCGGCCTCCTGCTGGCCGGTGTCGAACGCCATCCACCCGGCGAGCCGGGTCAGTTCGGCCGAGGCGCCGAAGAGGGCCCGGCCCACCTCGTCGCTGTACGAGCCGAGGAGCAGAGGTGCGGCGTCGACCCGTAAGCACTCCGGGACCATGGAGGAACGCCAGTCCCCTCCGCCGTACTTGGAGTCCCAGCGGCGGGCGTCCTGGGCGGCCTCGCGCAGCTTGGCCACGTCGCTGTGGCCGACGCGCAGGGGCGACACGTCGGACGACGTGTCCGGACCCGGCTGGGCGGGCACGCCGCCCTGCGCCCCGGGTGCGCCCGGTGCGCCGAGGATCGCGGCCTCGGCCGCCGACGGGTCCCGTGCGACCGATGGATCGGCGGGGGTTATCAGCCATCGGGACGCGGGCGTCGCGTACGCGCTCACGGCGAAGGAACCCGCCAGCGACTGCCAGATCCCGCCGCCCCTGCGCCCGGCCGGATCCAGCCGGTACAGATCCGTCGCCGACCGCACCGCCTCGCCGACATCGCGCGGGAACGCCAGACCGACCTCCGGCGCCGGGTCGGCGTCCGCGAGCCCGATCTCGTGCAGCGGCACCGGGCGGCCGAGTTTGGCCCCTATCGCCGCCGCGATGAGATGGGGCGCGGCACCCTGCGGCACCATTCCCTTGGCGACCCAGCGGGCCACCGAGGTCTTGTCGTAGCGAAGAGTCAGACCGCGCTGCGCTCCGAGGTCGTTGACCCGCCGGGCGAGCCCGGCGTTACTGATTCCCGCGAGGGCGAGAACCGTGCCGAGCTTCTCGTTCGGCCCGCGTTGCTCCCTGGACATGCGCCACCCCTCGACACACAGACGGCAGCCGCGTCACCGTGAGGCGCGCGGCATTCGTACCGTGTTCTCCCCAGGTACGGTCCCGGGCACTCCGGCCGCACACGCATTTGGCCGAGCCCCGTGGAATATGCCGCCCTGCCGAGAACATCAGTAAACCCAGCGTAGTTCGCCGCATCCCTACCGTTAAGGGGCAGACGTCCGTATGGCGGGAATGTTGTGCGTGCGGGCGGACTGTGCGGTCCTTGTCCGTCCCGGGCGCCGGATGCGCGCCCGGGACGGGAAGGTGCGCCGCACCGGGCCGCGGGGCGGCGGTGGAGGTGTCCGCCGTGCTCCTGGTGTGTGGCCGTGCGCCCGGCCGTGCGCTCTGGTCCGGCCGGTACGGGAGCGCTTCCATTGGTGCTGCGTGGGTCGGCCCGCTGCACTGGACTCAGCGGGCTGGGGGAGACCGCCGCCCCAATCCCCGCGGGCGGCGAACCGGTCCGGGAGGTGGCGAACACCTCCCGGACTGTGTGTTGAACGGCAGCCGGTGGGGGGCAGGACAGGTCGGCCGGCGCACCGGGGGGATGCGCCGGCCGATGTGGTCCAGGACCGTTCGTGGAGCCCCCGGAGGCGAAACGCGCGGTTGCATCGCGATCAGAGAATGGCCGAATAGCGCCGGTCGGGCGACGCGTTGGGGAACGGTCCGGCTATGGCCGGATCCCGCCTGTTCCGTGCAGCGGCCGGGGCACGGCAGGTGTCCGGGGCCGGACACCACAACTCCCTGAAGCACCAGTTCGGTTGTCGCGGGCTTCGCCGGGCCTTTGCCAGGGGCGCATGCGCATCCGGTGTGCGCTGCCCGTACCCCCTCCCGGGCGCCTCCGTCGTGGCAGCATGTCCCGCAGCGGCGTGCGCGTGTCCTGGTACGCCGGTTCGTCCACAGCCTGTGGAGGCGGCGATGCGTTGGTTGGTGGGGTGGAGCAGTATCGCCGCGAGCTTCGGCACCGTAGGTGCCGTCGGCAACCACGGCGAGGGACGCACCGTCCACCCCGTGGGCTCCCAACTCCTGTGGGGCGACCCGGATCCGCTTTGGGCCGTCGGCGACTGGCGCCCGGACGAGATCCGCATCATCAAGGTCGCGACCCAGGAGGGCGCGCCCACCACCCGGCTCGCGGTCCTCGGCTGCTGCGGGGCCACCGACGAACAGCTCCGCGTCGGACTGCTCGCCGCCCGCGGCGGGGCGCTGCGCCATCTCACCGCCTGGCCCGGCAGCTACACGGCCGTCGTCCAGATCGGCCGCCGCATCACCGTCGCCGGCGACATCGCCGGAGCCCGCCCCGTCTTCCACACGCCCTGGGCCAACGGAACCGCGTACGCCACCGCCGCCCTTCCGCTGGCCGACCTCATCGAAGCCCAACTGGACATCGGTCACCTGGCCGCGCTGCTCGCCTGCCCGGAGACACCGGAAGCCCTGGGCAACGGCACGCCGTACGCCGGAGTGAAGCGCATCCCGCCGGGCCACGCGCTCATCCTCCGCGAGGGCTCCCGCGAGATCACGGGATACGAAGCGGTGGCGTCCCTCGCCGTGGCGGCGCCCCAGGTCGACCCGGTCAGCGCCGTCGAGGGCGTACGGGACGCGCTCGTCGAAGCCGTACGCGCCCGGCTGACCGCCCCACGCCACGCCCCGGAGACCCTGCCGCCCGACCCCGGACCCGTCCCCGGCATGGGGCCCGCCGAACGCCGGGCCGCCCGCGGGGCGCCCGTACCCGGCATCGGCTCCGACCTCTCCGGAGGCAGCGCCTCCGCCACCCTCGCCCTGCTGGCCGCCGGACTCCCCGGGCTGCCCGGCACCGTCCTCGGCCACGGCACCGGGGCCGGCGAGCGCCTGCTCGCGGTCACGTTCAACGACCTCTCCACCAAGGGCCGCGAGGACGAACTGGAACGCGCCCGCGTCATCGCCGCCAACCCCCGCCTGCACCACGTGGTCGTTGCGGCCGGCGAAGAGGCCCTGCCCTACGCGGCGCTGGAGAACGGCCCGCTCACCGACGAACCCGCCCCCTCACTCGTCGTCGCCGAGCGCCACCGCCGCCGCCTGTCCGCGGGCAGCGCCGACCACTTCGTCGGCCATGGCGCCCGGCAGGTACTCGACGCCCACCCCGCCCGCCTGGCCGACCTGCTCATGGACCGGCGCAGACGCCACCTGCTGCGCCCCGTCACCGCCCTCGCCAAGGCCGAAGGGCCCTCCGCGCACTCCCTGCTCGTCCCGCTGGCCGTCTACCGCGCTGCCCGTCGGCTCGCCCGCACCTCGTACCGCACCGGCCTCGAAACAGCAGCTGGCCTGCTGCCCGACGCCAACCGCTACGCGCCCGACCTCGACACCCCGGCAGAGGCATCCCTCGCCTCCCTCGCCTGGTCCCGTCCGGGCCCGGCCGCACGCTGGCTCACCGGGGAGGCGCTCGCGGAGGTAGCGGTCCGGCTGCAGGAGGCGGCGATCCGGCCGACATCGGTGCAGCGCCCGGGAGAGGCCCGCGCCCGCGCGGCACTGGCCCGGCACGCGGCCGACCACCGCATCCTGGAACAGGTCGCGGAGATCCGCAGCCAGCGGCTGCACGCCCCGTTCCTCGACAACCAGGTCGTACGGGCGGCCAGGGCGCTCCCCGAATCGCTGCGCGTGCAGCCGGGAGCCCGGGCCGCGATCCTGCGCAGGGTGCTCGCGGGCGCGGGCATCCACGACCTGCCGCCCGGCTGGGGCACCCCCTCCCAGGCCACGTCGGCCGCGGCGGGCCGCCTCGGCCTGCGCGCCGCTCTCCCGGAGCTGATCGCGCTCTTCGACGCGCCCCTGCTCGCCGACGCGGGCCTGATCGAGGCCCGCGTCGTCCGCAAGGCGCTGCGCGCGGCGTCCGAAGGCGAACCGCTTCCCCTGGACGGCCTGGCCGACCTCGCTTCCACGGAACTCTGGCTCCGCCGCCTGGTCACCCGCCGGGGCACGTGCTGGACGGGCACGGCGGCCCCGCGCCAACGGGCAGTCGCCGGCGGTGTGGTCCCGTCCCGCAAGACACTCCAGCCGTAGACACTCCAGCCGCGACGCCGGCAACGCAACCGAGGTTCCGCACGACGGCCGCGGACCCGGGCCCGAGGTTCCGCACGACGGCCGCGACCCGGTGACGCGCAGGACGACGGCGGCGGACCAGGCGCGCCGAGGGCCGCACGACGGCCTGCGGACCGGCCCCGCCGTCCGGCCCGTCGGGCGTTCGAGGACAAAGCACCGCGCTCCGGAAGGCCGCACCGGACACAATGGGCCGGTGCAGTACCTGATCCTGGGCGCCACAGAGGCGCGAGACGAGCAAGGCGGCCCGCTGCCCGTGGGCGGTGCGCGGCTGCGCGCCCTCCTTGCCGCACTCGCCCTGCGCGCCGGCCGCCCCGTGTCCGTCGCCGCACTCGTCGACGACGTGTGGGCCGGTGATCCCCCGAACGACGCGCCGGCCGCCCTCCAGGCCCTCGTCGGCAGGCTGCGGCGCGCCCTGGGCCGGGAGGCCGTCACCGGCACCCCCGGCGGCTACCGCCTCGAAGCCGGCCGTGACGACGTCGACCTGTACGTCTTCGAGCGGATGGCCCGCCAGGGTGCCGCCGAACTCGACTCCGGCGACCCCGAGTCCGCGGCCCGCACCCTGCGCGCCGCGCTCGCCCTGTGGCGCGGACCCGCGCTCGCCGACCTCCGCGAGCGCGACCACGGCATACGGGCCGAGGCCGACCGGATGGCGGCGATCGGGCAGCGCATCGAGGCCGACCTCCGGCGCGGAGTTCCGAGAGGCCTCGTACCCGAGCTCAGGGAGCTCACAGCCGCCCACCCCTACAACGAGCCCCTGCACGCGCAGCTGCTCCGAGCCCTGCGGGCCGAAGGAAGACAGGCCGACGCGCTCGTCGCGTACGAGGACGCGCGCAGAGCCCTGGCGGACGGTCTGGGCACCGGCCCGGGACCGGAACTCACCGCCCTGCACCGGGAACTCCTCGACCACGCGGGGCCCTCAGCCCCCGGAGCCCCGGCCGGTCCGCACCCCCCGGAAGGCAATCTCCGCCCCAGGCTCACCTCCTTCGTCGGCCGGGAGCCCGAACTCCTCGCGATCCGCGCCGACCTGACCCGTGCCCGCCTCGTCACCCTCACCGGCCCCGGCGGCTCGGGGAAGACCAGGCTGGCCGAGGAGTCCGCGGCGGGCCAGGGCGCCTGGATCGCCGAACTCGCCCCGCTGGACGACCCCTCCGCGGTACCCGGAGCCGTACTCTCCGCCCTCGGTCTGCGCGAGACGACCCTCCTGCGGGACAGCGCCCACGACCGGCCACCCACAGCCGCGGACCCCACCGAACGGCTCGTCGAACACCTCTCCCACCGGTCGCGGAACCGCCCGTTCCTCCTCGTCCTCGACAACTGCGAGCACGTCATCGACGCGGCGGCAGCACTCGCGGAGACCCTCCTCAGGCACTGCCCGCGGCTGCGCATCCTCGCCACCAGCCGCGAACCTCTCGGCGTGCCGGGCGAGGCGGTGCGTCCCGTGGGTCCCCTGCCGCCCCACCCCGCCCACCGCCTCTTCGCCGAACGGGCCCGCGCGGTGCGGCCGGACTTCCGCCCCGACGAGGGGGCGGACGGAAAGGACGCCGAGGACTCCCCGGTCATTGCCGAGATCTGCCGGCGCCTCGACGGGCTTCCGCTCGCCATCGAGCTGGCGGCCGCCCGGCTGAGAATGCTCACACCGCGCCAGATCGCGGACCGCCTGGACGACCGCTTCCGACTGCTGGCCGGCGGCAGCCGCACCGTTCTGCCCCGCCAGCAGACCCTGCGGGCGGTGGTGGACTGGTCGTGGGACCTCCTCTCGGAGGACGAGCGCACCGTCCTGCGGCAGATCTCCGTCTTCGCGGGCGGCTGGGACCTGAGCTCCGCCGAGGCGGTGACCCGAAATTCGGACGCCGCGTCCCTGCTCGGCGCGCTCGTCGACAAGTCCCTCGTCGTCGCGACCCCCACCGACGCCGGCGAGATGCGCTACCGCCTCCTGGAGACCATCCACGAGTACGCCTCCGAACGCGCCGCCGGGACACCGGACGTACGGGCCGCAGCGGCGGCACACACCGCCTGCTTCGCCGCACTGGCCGAGAAGGCGGACCCCATGCTCCGCTCCGGCGAGCAGCTTCCGTGGATCAGCCGGCTGGAGGCGGACCTCGACAACATCCGCGCGGCCCTGCACCGCACGGTCGACACCGAACCCTGCGAGCGGGACGCGTTGCGACTCGTCCTGGGCATGGGCTGGTTCTGGTGGCTGCGCAACTTCCGCAACGAGGGTGCGGCCTGGGCCGACCGGGCCGCCGGCCTCGGCGAGGACCCGGACGATCCGTCGGACCCCCGCTACTGGCCCCGCAAGCACCTGCACATGCTGCGGTTCTTCCTCACGATGGAGACCAGGACCGTCGCGGACACCCGGGACGACGTGGAGATCCACGCACTGGTGAACTGTGTGACCGAGGCCTTCGGATCCGGCGGCCCGCAGGCCGCCCGCTTCCCTGGACTGTTCTGGCCGCTGACCTCGTACATGCGCGGCGAGTTCACGGAGGGCGTGCGCGGGCACTTCGACGCGACCGTCGCCAACACCCGCGAGCACGGCGGCGACTGGGAGTACGGCGTCACCCTGATGTTCCGTACCCACATGCTCGTCGACACACCGCACGGCATGACCGGCATCGACGAGGACCTCGCCGAGTTGCGCACACTGAGCCGACGCATCGGCGACCGCTACCTGCGCGCCCAGGTCGCCAGCGCCGCCGCGGAGGCGGGAATGATGCGGGGGAGGTACGACGAGTCGCGAGTCGCCTACCAGGAGGCGCTGGAGCTGGCACGGGAGGTCGGGGCCCACGCGGAGGCCCCGTTCCTGCTCGGCCGCCTCGCCGAACTCGACTACCTGACCGGTGACCTGGACGCGGCCAGGAAGGGACTGGACGAGGCGGAGGCCGAAGCCGAGCGGCAGCACGTACTGGACGCCCACGCCTTCGTGAACTTCCTGCGGGCCTCGATCGCGCTGACGGCCGGGGAGATCCCGGCGGCGCGGCGGTTCGCCGACTCGGCGCGCGGCGCGCCGGTCTACGGCCCGCCCCCGCAGTTCGCGGCAGCCCTCCTGTGCCTGTCGGCGCGCATCAGCGTGTACGAACCGTCAGGCGGTCCCGCCATCGGACTGCGCGGTATCACCGACGGCCTCCGCATGGCCGTCGGAGCCGGCTGCGCGAACGTTTTCACCGCCTATCTGGGGGAGGCGGCGGGCATCACCCTGCCGCGGCTCGGACAGTACGCGGCAGCGGCCCGCCTCCTCGCGGCCTCCCGCACCTGGCGGGGCAGCGGTCCGCGGTCGGTGCTGGAGGAGGCGGAGGTGGCCGAGGCGCTGGAGGACCTGCGCGAGAAGCTGGGGCCCCTCCTGTACGAAGCGGAGCGTGCCGCAGGCAGTGCCCTGACCCCGCAGGAGGCCGTGGACCTCCTGACCGGCATCACCGAGGAGCTCAGCGACAGCTGATCCTCGAGTTCGCCCAGTCGGCCAGTGCCGCCGCGCCGAACGGCTCGGCGGGCTCCACGACGAGCCGGATCGTCCGCTGGCCCCCGATACCGACGCGCATGGCGACCGCAGGGTCACCGCCCCGCATCACCGGCGACCGCCACAACCGCGCACCGTCGCCGTTGAACACGGAGAAGCGCATCGAGCCGGTCCACTTGGTCAGATCGTCGACACCCGCCATCGCCTCGTAGGTGGTGCACTCGCGGTTCAGCCGGACGGTGAAGGACGAGCGCGGGTGGACGGTCACCCCGTGGGCGTACGTCGTGGAGCCGATCGACAGCCCGGAGCGCTGCCAGACCGCCCCCCGGCTCTCACCCAGCAGGATCTCCGGCTCGCTGTGGTCGCCGACGACGGAGTACTTCAACTCGCTGACCTGATAGACCTCGGGAGCCGGTGGCGGGGCAGGCTCCGGTGCAGGCGGCTCGGGCGGGGCGGGCTCGGGAGTGGGCGCAGGCGTGGGCTTCGGAGCGGGTGGGGGCTCCGGCGTGGGTGTGGGTTCGGGTTTCTGTGTGGGTGTCGGCTTCGGCTCCGGCGGAGGTTCGGGCGCCGGAGCGGCCGGGGCCGGCGGCTTCGGCTCCGAGGGGGGAGCGGGCGCGGGCACCGCCGGGGCGACCACCGGCGGCTTCGCCACCGGTGCTGTCTCCGGCGCGGGCCGGTCGTCACCGACGAGCGCCCACACCAGTCCGGCGGCGGCCGCCACGGCGACCGCCGCCGCGATTCCCGCCTTCGCCGGCGCGCCGAGACCTTCGGCCGCGGCACCGCCGGCCGCGCCGCCGGACGCCGTATTGCCCGTCGCCGCCGCGGCGGCTCCGGCACCGGCCGCACCGACTGCCCCGCCCGCCACGATGCCGGCGGCCTTGACGGCGTAGCCGGCGGCGAACCAGCCGATGACGGCGACCGGGAGCAGTGCCGGGATCCCCGCGTTCACATGGGCCAGTTCACCTGCGGCGACACGGCACTTCGCACACTCGGCGAGATGCTTGCGCAGCCCTCGTTCGGCCCGGGTCCGCAGCCCGCCCCGGGCATGGGCGCCGAGCCGGTCGGCGTACTGCGCGCAGTCGCCCCCGGAGGTCAGGGTCTCGCTCACGTGCGCCTGCAGATAGGCCTGCTTGAGTCCCTCGCGGGCCCTGACGGCCAGTACCGCCGTGGCATTGGCCGACAGCCCGAACAGCGGGGCGATCTCGCTCGGCGACTCCTCCTCGACGGTGGTGTGCCACAGCACGGCCTGCCAGCGCTCCGGCAGGCTGCGGAAAGCCTGCATCGCCATCGACCGGTCCGCCTCGTGCATGGCCATCACATCGGCGCCGAGATCGAGGGTGTCGGCGTCGGATAGCTCGGAGGAACGCGTGGCCTGCGCGGCGAACACCGCGAAGTCGTCGACGAGGTGCTCCCGCTTCGCGCTCTTCGTCCAGGCGGCGGCGACATGGCGGACAGCGGTCATGAGGTACGCCCGGACCGCTTCCTGCGGACCCTTCCCGCCGCGCACCGCCTGAAGCGTTCTTGCGAACACCTCGGCCGTCAGATCGTCGGCGGTGTGCGCGTCGCGGCAGCAGGTGCGGGCGTACCGGCGTACGGCTCCCGAGTGCCGGCGGAACAGCTCCTCGTACGCCCGGTCGTCGCCCGCCCGCATGCCCAGGATCAACTGGGCGTCCGAAGGGGCGAGTTCGGCGGAACTGCTGCGGCCCTCACGCTGCAGGGGCACGGCGAACGCCGCACCGGTCTCCGCACCGGTCTCCGCTTCGCGTGCTGTCGAAGGATCGGTCCCGGGGCCGGTGACGACATCGGGCGGTGCCGGCCAGGGGCCGGGCAGGACTGTGCCGCCCTCGGGGCGCCCATCCCGGTCCTCGCGGTTCGCGGAGCCTGCCTGGCCCGGTACGTGACCGGGCGGAACACCGGTCTCCGTGCCACCGCCCGCGGCAGCGATGTCGTCGAGCGGTACGTCCTGCTGCCCGTCACCGCTCATCGCGGAAGCCCCCGTATGCGCTTCGGACCCGAATACCGGGCAAGCGTGCCACAGAGCGTCGTCGCGACGAACCCTCAGCCCCGTCAACCACTCGTCCGGGGTGTCTTGTTGTACAGGAGCGGCGGCGTCACTCCGGGAGGCAGCCCCGACGACTCCTGGTCCCGGTCGTCGGGTGCGGAGCGGGTGCGGCCGTACCGGTGTCCGCCCGGCGCTGGACGGACACCGGCGGCGGACACCGGCCGTACGCCTCTACGCGGGACGGGAGCGGAGACCCTCCAGCAGGATGTCCAGCAGCCGTGCCGAAGCCGCAGCCTGCTGAGCCGGATCCGGCAGAGCCGGAGCTGCCGTGGCGATCACCAGCAGCACATCGGCCACTGTCACATCGCCCCGCAGCTCACCGGACTCCCGCGCCCGGTCGACGAGCCTGCCCACGACCTCAAGCAGCTCTGCCGCACCCGTGTCGTCGTCGAACTCCTCCTCGGCCGACGGGCGCGGCGGAACCACCCGGAGATCGGCCTGCCCCACTCCCTGCCGCTGGTGCGGGACCCGCGTCTCGCCCTGACCGGCCGCGCCGTGCTCGTCCGCGTCGGCCCCGACCCGCAGGACCTGCGGAGGCAGCAGCCGTCCCGCACCCGACGCCACGGAGGTCCGCAGGAAACGGGAGAGCGCCGACCAGGGCTCCTCCTCCTGCCCCAGAGCCGTCCGCGCCTGATCGGTCAGCCGGGAGGTCTCCTCCTCGGCTATCCGTCGTACCAGCACGTCCTTGCTCGGGAAGCGGCGGTAGACCGTGCCGACCCCGACCCTGGCGCGCCGCGCCACGTCCTCCATCGGCGCGCCGTAACCCAGCTCGCCGAACACCTCACGTGCGGCGCGCAGGACGTGTTCCAGATTGCGCTGTGCGTCCACGCGGAGCGGCGCCGAGCGGGGTGTGTTCCCCGCCGCAGCGACCGTTCCCACTGCTCCTACCGCAGTCAGCCGCCCGTGGCCCTCCGAAGAAGAGGCGACAGCGGTCTGCCCATGCAAATCCTGAATGTGCATAACTTCCCCCGGTTATGACGTCTCCCCCCGGAGACTTCCCCGCCGTGTCAGTCGGTGTGCGGATCATCGTCCGAATCCGACACCCCGACGGGGTACGAACATAGTTGAGCCCGGGTCAATTCAGAAGGGGGTAGTTCCGCACGGAGCGCCCCCCGATCGGAGCAAGGACCGGTTGGCCCCTGATTCGTCCCCTCCTCCCAGGCTCTCCCGCCCCGTCTGACCTGCACGCTTGTCGAATTACCGGGCGCGCGGGCGCCACCCGGTGATCGAAGAGCTCCGGTCACACAATTTGTCGGGCCTGTGGACAAACACCGGTCTCCGTTGCGTCATGGGATGGTGATGGCTCCAGATTCCCGGCGGACGACCCCCGGCACCCGGCCAAATGTGCGCATTCTCGTCGTAGGCGGTGGCTACGTCGGGATGTACACGGCGCTGCGTCTCCAGCGGAAGCTGCGGCAGAGACTCAAGAGCGGCGACGCCGAAATCGTGGTGGTCACGCCGGAGCCCTACATGACGTACCAGCCGTTCCTGCCCGAGGCGGCGGCCGGCTCGATCTCACCCCGGCACGTCGTCGTACCGCTCCGCCGGGTCCTCAAGGACTGCACGATCGTCATCGGTGAGGCGGAGCGCATCGATCACGCCAAGCGCACCGCGACCGTGACGACCCTCGCCACCGGTGAGGACGGCACGGGTGCCGTCGAGATCCCGTACGACGAGATCGTCGTCGCGCCCGGATCCGTCTCGCGCACCCTGCCGGTCCCCGGCCTCGCCGACTTCGGCATCGGCTTCAAGACCGTCGAGGAGGCCATCGGCCTGCGCAACCACGTCATCGAACAGATGGACATCGCCTCCGCCACCCGTGACCCCGCCATCCGTGACGCCGCCCTCACGTTCGTCTTCGTCGGAGGCGGCTACGCAGGCGTCGAGGCGCTCGCCGAGCTCGAGGACATGGCCCGCTACACCTCTCGGTACTACCACAACATCAAGCCCGCGGACCTGAAATGGATCCTGGTCGAGGCCACCGGCCGCATCCTGCCCGAGGTCGGCGAGGCGATGGGGAAGTACGCCGTCCGGGAACTGCGGGGCCGCAACATCGACGTACGCCTCGACACCCGTCTCGACAGTTGCGAGGGCCGGGTCGCGGTGCTCAGCGACGGCTCCCGCTTCCCGACCCGCACGCTCGTGTGGACGGCAGGCGTCAAGCCCGCGCCGCTCCTCGCCGCCACCGACCTGCCCCTCACCGAGCGCGGACGGCTCCGTTGTACCGCCGCGCTCTCCGTCGAGGGCGTCGAGCACGCCTGGGCCGCCGGTGACGCGGCGGCCGTACCCGATCTCACCTCCTCCGAGCCGGACAGGGAGACCGCGCCGAACGCCCAGCACGCGGTGCGGCAGGCCAAGGTCCTCGCCGAGAACATCGTCGCCACGCTCGCCGGACGACCGGTCAAGGACTACCGGCACTCCTACGCCGGATCCGTCGCCTCGCTGGGACTGCACAAAGGCGTCGCCCACGTCTACGGCCGCAAGCTCAAGGGCTACCCGGCCTGGCTGATGCACCGCACGTACCACCTCAGCCGGGTGCCCACGTTCAACCGGAAGGCGCGAGTCCTTGCCGAATGGACCCTGGCCGGACTGTTCAAACGCGAGATCGTCTCTCTGGGCTCGCTCGAACACCCACGCGCCGAGTTCGCCCTCGCAGCCGGCGGCCACGCCCACCCGGGGCACCCCGGAAGCGAGGGGAACCGGACACGTCCCGAGGACAACCCGCCGAAGGACGACAGTCCGCCGAAGACATCCGGTTGATCTCCCGGCCCTCGGGGCCGCGCCCTCCGACCGCTGCGGACAGCGGTTCCCCCTTCGTACGACGGCCGCAGTTCAGCCACCGGACGGACGGCCGAACCACAACTGTCAGTACGGTCGGTCACACTGGGCGTGTGACCATAGGTGGGCCCACACCTGCACAGAGTGACCCGGCCGACAGTCACCTACAGTGACCGGAAGCGACGACCGACAGCACGAAGAGGCCCGGCTGCGCCGTCCCGGGGGTCCGGCCCCGGACGCCCCTGCACCGGCAGGAGAACCGGGACGGAAACCGGCACAGAAACCGGCAGAAGAAGCAGCTCGCCCGAGCGGACCAGACCGACACACGAGGCCAGAAATTCCGTGAACTTCACGCGCTGGAGCGCCCGCCTTCCCGGAACGCAGCGTAGAACCGCCGCGCGGGACGACCACAGTTCCGTACCCGCCGCCCGCGCCGAGTCCGCCCGGCCGAAGAGCGCACCCACGCCGCCGGACACCCCACCGGAAACGCCCGCTGCCTCACCCCCGGGCGCCGCCCACGAAACCCTCTCGGCCCGCGACATCCTCGGCCGGCTCCCCGCCCCGGTCGCGCTTCTGCACGGCCCCGAGCACCGCATCACGTACGTCAACGACGCCTACACGGCGGCATTCGGCCCCCGCCCCTGCGGCGTGCGCGCCGTGGACGCCATGCCCGAACTGACCGAGCTCAGCCTGCTGCCCCTGATGGACCAGGTCCTGCGCAGCGGCACGCCCCGCACGGTGAAGTCCCGCAAGGTCCAGGGCGGCAGCTCGTACACCGTGACCTGCACTCCTGTGTCCGCCGGCGATCCCGAGCACACGAAGAGCGCCGTGGGTGAGGAGGGCGTGCTCGTCTACGCCACCGATGTCACCGACCACGCCGAAGCGGCGGAACGGCTCCGCGCCAGCGAACGCCGCCACCGCGAAACCGCGGTGACACTCCAGCGCTCCCTGCTCCCGCAGGACCTCGAACAGCCCGACGACCTGCGGATCGCCGCGACGTACCAGCCGGGTGGCACGGACGCGGCGGTCGGCGGCGACTGGTACGACGTCATCACCCTCGGCGCGGGCCGCACCGCTCTCGTGATCGGCGACGTGATGGGGCGCGGGGTTCGTGCCGCCGCCGTCATGGGCCAGCTGCGCACCGCGGTCCGCGCCTACGCTCGCCTGGACCTTCCGCCCCACGAGGTGCTCCAGCTCCTCGACGTCATCGCGGCGGAGATCGACGCCAGCCAGATCGCCACGTGCGTCTACGCGGTCCACGATCCCAACGAGGGGCATCTCGTCTACGCCTCCGCCGGCCACCTCCCGATCCTCGTGTGCGACGAGGACGGCACGGTGCACCGCGCCGAGGACCCGACCGGACCACCGCTCGGCACCGGCGGCTGGGTCCACACCTCCGGGACGATCGCCCTGCCGCCCGGCTCCACCGCCGTGCTGTACACCGACGGCCTGGTCGAGCGCCGCAGCGAGGACATCGACGAGGGCGTCGCCTCCCTGGAGCGCGCGCTGTCCGGTGCCAAGGGGGCACCTCAGGTGGTCTGCGACCGGCTGATCCGCTCCCTGGGGGTGACCGCCGAGCACGACGACGACGTGGCGGTCCTGGTGGTGCAGCACCCTGCCCGCACGGGGTCGAACGCGGAGCTGTTCCACAACGCCTCGCTCGATCTCCTCGGCGGCATCGAAGCCGCCCCCCGGGCCCGCGCCTTCGCCACCGGGGTCCTGGCCTCCTGGCGGTTCCCCGTCGAACTCTGCGACCTGGGCGTGCTCGCCGCGAGCGAACTCGTCGCGAACTCGCTCCAGCACGGCACCCCGCCCATGCGCCTGGGCCTGCGCCGCACCGACCGCCGCCTGATCATCGAGGTGACGGACGGCGACGACCACCTCCCGCGCCGCCGCAGAGCCGAACCCGTGGACGAGGCGGGACGCGGCATCTCCATCGTCGCGAGCATCGCCTCGTCCTGGGGCAGCCGACGCACACCGGGCGGCGGCAAAGCGGTCTGGTGCGAGTTCGCGCTTCCTCAGTGAACGGTGGCCGGAGCGGTCACCGGCCGGCCGTCCGGGAGTGACACCGCCACCACCCGAGACGGCACCGCCACGAGCGACGGCTTGTCCTGTCCGGGAGTGAGCTGCCGGCCCAGTCTCAGGGCCAGCACGGTGATGCCCAGCGAGAACAGCACGAACGTCACGATGTACAGCCCGTGCAGTGACGCCCCCATGGGCCCGCCCACGGCCGGTCCGACCGCCAGGGCCAGCTGCTTCACCAGGGCGAACGCCGAGTTGTACTGACCGACCATCGCCTCGGGCGCCAGGTCGGCGACGAGCGGGGCCACCGTCGGGGACAGCATCGACTCACCGAGTCCGAACAGGGCGTACGTCGAGATCATCGCGGCGGTCGCCATGGTCTGGCTGCCGTGCCCCAGGCCCGCGTATCCGGCCACGATCCAGGCGAACGCCCAGATCAGACCGACCCACGCGATGACCCGGCTGCGGCGCCGGCGCTCCACGAGACGGAGCACGACGAACTGTGCGACGACGATGACGGCCGTGTTGGCGGCCAGCGCGATGCCCAGGGTCGACGGATCGATCCCGGCCGCCTCGGTGCCGTAGGCCGCGAGCCCGGACTCGAACTGCCCGTAGCAGGCGAAGAAGAGCACGAAGCCGAGGACACACAGCTGGACCATGGCCTTGTGGGAGAGCAGGAGGCGCAGTGCGGACCCGGGGGCGGAGCCGTCGGTGGGGCGGGCACCGGCGATGGACGTGGTACGGGGCATGCGCACGGTGGCCGCGACCACCGCGAGCACGACGAACATGACCGCCTCGATCAGGAAGAGCAGGGTGAAGCTCGACGGCTCGTCGACGTCGACGATCTGCCCACCGACCAGCCCGCCGACCCCGAGGCCCAGGTTCTGCAGGAAGAACTGCGTGGCGAAGGCGCGGGTACGGGTGGCCGTGCTCGAGCACCACACCAGCATCGTGGCGAGTGCCGGCTGCATGACCGCCGTGCCGGCGCCGAGGACGGCAGCCGACAGCACGGCGGTCGTCACATTGCCCGCCACACCCAGCGCGGCAGCCCCCACGGCCGCAAGGCCGGCGGCGACGACCAGCACGGGCAGCGGCCCGCGGCGGTCGATGGCCCGCCCCGTGAACGGCAGAACCCCCAGCGCTGCCATGGCGAAGACAGCCAGTACGACACCTGCCGTACCGGCACCAAGATCCCGGACCTGCGCCACGTAGACGTACAGATACGGAACGGTGAACCCGAGGCCGAACGCGCTCAGCGCGCTCCCCACCTGGATCCGCCGCAGCGCTGCACCCATCTCCCTGGTCACACTCACCTACCTCAGACTTCGAAGAACCTTGAAGAACACAGACTCGTAGACTTTAGCACTAAAATTAAATCCTTAACGCTATACCTAGAAGGACTTCGACGGCGATGGAGAGCGTGCGATACTCCCGCCATGTCTGACACCCCCGAGCAGCCCGAGCTCCAGGAGCCGAGCCTCGACGAGCAGATCGCGGCCTACCAGCGCGAATTCCGCGACCTCGACCCGCAGGTCGAGCAGGTCGTCTCCGCGCTCGGCCGGCTGAACCGCCGGATGAACGTCGCGTACGGCAGGCAGGTCGCCGCCCTCGGCATCAGCAACGCCGAGTGGGAGGTCCTCAAGACCCTGGTCCTCGCCGGCGCCCCGTACCGGCTCGGCCCCGGCGAGCTGGCGAAGCGCCTCGGTCTCACCCCGGCCGCGATGACCCATCGGGTCGACCGGATGGCCGGCGAGGGCCTGGTCACCCGGGACAGGGACGAGAACAACAGGGTGCGCGTCATCGTCGAGCTGACCGACGAGGGCCGTACGAAGTGGCTCGAGGCGATGCGCATGGCCACCGACTTCGAGGAGGACCTTCTCCAGGATCTCTCGGGTGACGAGCGCGGGGTCCTGGGCGAGATGCTGATCCGCCTCCTGCGCCGCGTGGAGCACGCCCAGCCGGACGCGGGCGGCCGGCTCACCGACCTGGACTGATGGGTCCGACGGGCCCCCAGGGGAGGGGTTGACACGCCCCTCCCTGATCCGTAAGGTTCTCCGAGTTGCCAGGGAGCCGGTACGGTCCCGGGGCAGCCGATCCCGCCGCGAATGCGGCAACCAAACTCAGCACGATCTCCCGCCGGGGAGAATTTCGGCATGCCGGAATTCAATTCGAAAGCTCGATTATGAGCCGCGGAGGAAACCCGCTAGAGTTTGAGCGTCGGAACGGCCCAACAGCCGGGAAGACAAGCCCCACTGACTGGGAATCAGGCCCGAAAGGATCTGATAGAGTCGGACTCGCCGGAAAGGGAAAGCGCGAAAGCGAAGAACTGGAAAGCGGCCCCGCTTCGACCGGGAATCGGACACGAAAGAGTCTGATAGAGTCGGAAACG